>JBDGTN010000010.1:1653-18060 GCA_042216835.1 Halococcoides sp. | reverse complement strand
GCCGCGATACACGCCATCCGCGGGAATCGAGAGGCTGTCCTCGTCGGGCAGGCCGGGATCGTCGTGCGGGAGGACGGCCAGCACGGGCACGCCGGTGCGGCGCTCGATGGCCTCGATGCCGGGATCGAGCAGCGAGCGATCGCCGCGGAATTTGGTGACGACCGCACCGACGACCCGGTCGCGAACGTCGTCGGGCAGCAGTTCGAGCGTGCCGTAGAGGGCGGCGAATGCGCCACCGCGCTCGATGTCGACGACCAGGAGGATCTGCGCGTCAGTCGCCCGGGCGAGTTCGACGTTCGGAAGGTCCCGATCGTGGAGGTTGATCTCTGCGATCGACCCAGCGCCCTCCGCGACGATCACGCGATTGCGCGCGGCGAGGCGGTCGTGGGCCGCGAGCGCGACCTCGCGAGCACGCGGCCAGTACTCCTCGTAGAACGTGGCGGTGTCGGCGTGGCCCACCGGCCGACCGTCGAAGTAGAGCTGGCTTTCGCCGTCGCCGCGTGGCTTGAGGAGGACGGGATTGTGATCGGTCGCGGGTGGGACGCCCGCGGCGCGGGCCTGGGTGTGCTGGGCGACGCCGATCTCGCCGAAGAGTGCGTCCGCGGAGTCCAGGTCGGCATCCGCACCCGTCTCGTCGCCCCGAACGGCGGGCGGTCGTGGCGCGACGCGGGCGTTGGTCGACATATTCTGGGCCTTGAACGGCGCGACATCGATCCCGCGCTCGGCGAGCAGTCGACAGAGGCCAGTCGCGACCGTCGACTTGCCGACGTGGCTGGCCGTGCCCGCGACGAGGATCGTCGCCATCAGTACTCGGTGCCCAGCCGGGCAGAGACGCCGTCGTCGAACGGATGGGCTTCCTTCGCAACCTGACTCACCAGATCGGCGCGATCGGCGATCGCGTCCGGCCGGTCGTGCCCGCCAGTGGCGACCACCTCCAGATCGTCGGGAGCGTCCTCCAGCAGGGTCGCGACCGCGTCGGCATCGATCAACGACCGATTGAGCGCGTAGCCGATCTCGTCGAGGACGAGCATATGAACCCCCGCGTCTGGCGGGGCGTCGAGCGGGATCGATCCCGAGCCGACGGACGCTCCGGCGACCTCGCGGGCGCGGTCGAGCGCCGCGCGCGCCCGGGCCGCGTGCTCGTCGTCGGTCCGGCCGCGATGCCAGCCCATCGCGCCGGTCGGCTCGACCGAGAGGCCGGGAATCGCGGCCATGGCGGCGTACTCGCCACGGGCGAGGCCGACGCTCCGGGCCCCGCCTTTCATGAACTGGAGGACGTGGACGCGATAGCCGCGCCCCGCCGCGCGCATCGCCATGCCGAGCGCGGCAGTGGTCTTGCCCTTGCCCGGGCCATACCAGCACTGCAGCAGCCCGAACTCGTCGGGGGCTGCGGGGTCGATGCGACTCGGGTCGGCAGCCGCCGGCACGGCGTCTGGGCCGTCGGCCGCATCCGCGTCGAACCCGTCGGCCGGCGTCTCGTGATCGTCGTCGGTCTCGTGGTCGTGGTCAGTCATCGGTGTGAGTCCTGTGCGGCCGCGATCAGTCGATCGAACGCCCCGCTCGCCGCGTGGACGTGGGCGTAGGTGCCGACGGTGCTGTATTCGGTCGGACCGTCGCGACCGTCGATACCGGTCCCGTCGGTGTCGAACGCGAATCGGGCATCCCGCGCGGTCGCCGTCGAGTAGTGGAATTCGTGACCGCGGAGGCGTCCGTCGGCGGGAGCGATCGGCGACGCCCGTCGAGCGGTCAGTTCCACGTGGCCGATGGCCTGGGGCCGGTCGGTCAGGCGCACGTCGATCGGGAGCACACCCGCCATCGCGTGGCGGTCGCCCTCGACGGTCAGCGACTCCGCGAGGGCGATCAGCCCGCCACACTCGCCAACGACCGGCAGGCCCTCGCTGGCGCGGTCGGCCAGCGTGTCCAGCGCCGGACTCGCCGCCAGTTCGGTCGCGAAGCGCTCGGGATAGCCACCGGGGAGGTACACCGCGTCGGCCGGCGGGAGCGAGTCGCCGTGCGTGGGCGCGAAGGTCCGAACGCGAGCGCGACGGCCCAGATGCTCTCGAACGTCGGGATACAGAAACGTGAAGGCGCGATCGCGAGCGAGCGCGATCGTCGGGCGGTCGTCGGGCGCGCTCGACGCCGCGGTCGTCGCCCCGCCGTCGGCCCCACCGCTCGCTCGCGGAGGGCGCGCCAGATCGCGAATGCGATCGCAATGGAGCGTCTCGCTCGCGCGAACGAGCGCGTCGCGATCGATCGTCGTCTCCGAGCCCTGGTGGAGCCCGAGGTGCCGATCCGGAATCGCGAGAGCCTCGTCCGGCGGGATCAGCCCGCAGTCAGCGATGTCGTCCGGGAGCGCGCGCCGGACGCGATCGAGGTGGGGGCCGTCGGTCGCGCGCTGGAAGATCACGCCCCGAACGTCTGGCGTCGCCGGAGCGCGCCCGGCAAACCGCCGAAATCCCTCGACGGTCGCCGCAATCGACCGGCCGGCCCCGCTGGCATCGACGACGAGCACGACCGGCAGATCGAGCGTCGCGGCGACGCCCGCGGTGCTCGCACGCGTGCCGTCGTACAGCCCCATGACGCCCTCGACGAGACAGATATCGCCGCGGCCGCGGGCGTAGTTGGCCAGACAGCCCTGCGGGCCGTCGAGCCACGGGTCCAGCGTCCGCGACGGTCGGTCGGCGACCGCGGCGTGCTGTCCGGGATCGACGTAGTCGGGGCCCGCTTTGGCGGGCTGGACGGTCAGTCCGCATTCCTGCAGGCCCGCGATCGTGGCGAGCGTCGCGACGGTCTTGCCGACGCCAGAGCCCGTCCCCGCGAGAACGACACCCTTCATGGCTCGAACACCGCCGCACGGCGCTCGGATCGGATGCCCGCCTCGGCGGCCGCGACCGAATCGGGCGGATCGTCATCGCCGGCCGCCAGCGCCGCCCGGACCGCGTCGCGAACGCACGCGCGGGCAGCGTCGCCGACCGGTGTCGCGGCGCCCCCGAACGACGCCGTCGGGCCGGACGGCCGGCATCCGACCGCCACCGCGTCGCTGGTCGTCCCGGTAAAGCCCGTCGAGTCGATCAGCGTCGCAGTTTTGGCCTCGACGATCGTCGCGAGCAGTGTCGCCTGCGTCCCGCTATCGAGCGCGCGATCGGTCGTGACGATCAGGTTGACCGTACCCGGGCGGTACTGGCCGCCCGGCCGATCGCGCCCGGGGGCTCCCCCGCGGTCGCTCTCTGTCCCGATCAGGTCCGGGCCGGCCCCAGAGTCGTCCGGGCCGGTGTCGGACGAATCCGGACGACTCGACTCGTCGAGGTCGGCCTCGTCTCCACCCGAGCCAGTCCCAGTATCGGCTGCGACGGCCGGTTCTGCGGGATCGACAGCGAGCGCGGCCGGATTGGTCAGCCCCGCGGTCGCGATCGCACAGACGCCATCGAGTCGCGCGGCGCGGGCCTGCCGGACATCGACGGCGGTGAACAGCGTGGGAACGTACTCGAAACCGGCCCGATCGAGGCGGTTCCGGGCGGCGCTCGCGAGGTCGCGTTCGTCCCAGTCGGTCGGCACCGTCACGATCGCCGCGCCCGCCGCGGATTCGCGACCGCCGAGCGGGCCGGTGACGAGCCATGTACCTTCGTGGGCAATGCGACAGACAGCCTCTCGTGTCACAATCTCAGGCATCGAGGGCCTCCAGAAGTCGGTCGTTCGCGTCGGGCGTCCGGATCGCGACGCGGACGTGGCTGTCCAGCCCCTCGAACGATCGGGCATCGCGGACGATCACGCCCCGTTCGCGGGCCGTGGCGATCAGATCGTCGACCGACCCGGGTACCTCGAACAGCACGAACGGCGCCGTGGAGGGGGAGACCGTGAATCGATCGTCGAGGGCAGCGTGGAGACGACGGCGTTCGGACCGGACGCGCTCGCGCGTGGTCGCGACGAACGTGCGCCGACCGAGACAGTGCGCCCCGACCGCGAGTGCCGGGGCGCCGACGTTCCAGGGGCGGCGCGCGCTCGAGAGGGCCTCGCGCCACTCGCCGGTCGCGACGACAAAGCCCGCTCGCAACCCCGGGAGGCCGTACAGTTTGGTGAGCGACCGGGCGACGACCGTTCCCGGCGTGCCGGCGATCGTCGGCCGATCGGTAAAGCCCAGGAAGGCCTCGTCGACGAGCACGAGCGTCCCGGCGGCCCGACACCGCTCGACGAACGCTGCCAGGCGATCGCGATCGGGACACCATCCCGTCGGGTTGTTCGGCCGACCCACCACGGCGAGGGCGTACGGCTCCGGGTCGGTGTCGAGCAGGGCTGCGGGACGCCGTCGCGCGACACGTCCATCCTGGAGGCGGACCTCGCGGGCGTACTCGCCGAAACTCGGCGCGGGGACGAGCGCCCGATCGCCGGCCTCGATCGCGAGGGCGATCGTCAACCGGATCGCGGCGAGGCCACCGGGCGTCGGGACGACCTGGTCGGGCCGGACATCGACCGCTCGTGCGGCAGCATGGCGGAACCGATCCGGCGGCTCCGCGGGATAGGACTGCGCCCGGTCGAGCGCGCGCTCGAAGACCATCTCGACGCCCGGTGGCGTGCGTGGGTTGACGTTCGCGCTGAAGTCGATCGCGTCGGCGGTCGACCCGCCGTGCGGGACGCGATCGAGGTCGCGAGCGCGATCACGATTCACGCGACCACCTCGGCCTCGCGGTGAACGGTCGCGATCTCGATGGCTCGCTCGCGAACGCTCGCGATATCGACATCGGCCCGTTCGACGAGTGCGAGCGCGCCGCCGAGGCCAGCGCCTTCCTTCGCGATACCGGCCGCGTAGCCCCCGAGCGGGCCCGACGGATCGACGCCGATCGGCGTCACGGTCGCCTCGACGCCGATCCGGGCGGCCATCTCCCGAAACGGCACCGACCGGGCGAGGGCGTCGGTCGTCGCGACCTCGAGATCGCGCTCGACGCCACGGGCGCGAACGGCGGCCGCGATGGCGAGTTGCTGGGTTCCGCCAGCGAGCGTGACCCGCGTTCCGGCCGCGAGTCCACCCTCGATCAGGCCGAGCAGTGCGGCCTGGACGGGATCACCGACCTGCTCGATCGCGGCGATCGGAGCCATCGGCGCGCCCCGATCGACCGCAGAAAGCGCGGTATCGACGACGAGCGCCTTGCGATCGCGTGGATTCTCGGGGAGCGACGAGCCCACCGTCAGGTCGACATCGATGGCGCGAGCGAGCGCGAGCGCCGTGGTCGTCCCGCCGGGAATGGACTCGCCGACGACGAGGTGATCGGCCCCGAGCGTCCGGCCGTGGCGTCGCGCCCGGCCGACAATCTCGTCTGCGGTCGGGACGGCCTCGCCACCGCGGATGTCACCGCCCGGATCGTCGCCCACATCGACCGTCGGGGCGGCGGTCGGCGTTCCGAGGCCCGCATCGAAAACGGTCGCGGACCGATCGATCGCCGACAGGGCGGCGCGAGTCAGCACGGCCGGCGTCGGCGTGCCGTCCGGTGCGCAGGGCACGCCAGGCGTCGCCACGGGTCGGCCGTAGGCGATGATCTCGGCGTCGGCCGCGGGCGTCCACGCCGTCGCGGGTGGGTGTGCGCCGGCCCCGCTCACGCCCGGAATCCGGGCCGTCGCCGTGGAACCGACGACGAGCGCGAACTGGGTCACGCGTATCCCTCCGCGAGCGCGCGATCGCCGGGCCGATCGACCTCGACGGCGAGATCGGCATCGGCCCAGACCAGCCAGTCTGGTGGCCCCGCGTCGACCAGTCCGAGGCCCGTGGGGACGACCCGCCGACCGTCGACCGTCCGGGTGCGATCGACGCTCAGTCCGAGCGCGCGTTTGAGCGCGAGCGGAACCGCCACCGAGAGGTCGCGACCGTCGTGGGCCGCCAGGAGCGCGCGGACGTGGTCGGCCCGGAGCAAGGGCAGATCGGCCGTCGCGGTCACGACCGGCCGATCGACACGATCGAGCGCGTCGGCGAGATCCGCGACGTAGCCATCGCCGGGCGCGTCGATCACCGGCGGATCGAGACGGGCACGGGTCGCCGGCGTCGCTGGCGCCGTCACCGCGTAGACGGTGTCCAGTTCGGCCGCGAGCGCCGATCGAACGCGACAGACCATCGGCACGCCATCGATCTCGACCAGCGGTTTCTCGCGGTCGGCATCGAGACGGTCGCCCCGGCCACCACACATCACGAGGCCGTCCACACGACCACCCCCGCGTGGACCGCAAGGACGCGCGCAATAGCGTGAGTCGCCCCGAGTACGTCGCCCGTGACGCCGCCGAGGGCACGCCGGGCCCAGACGGCGACCGCGAGCGCAGCGATGGCCCCGCCGAGGAGCGTCGCGATCGGGACGCCCGGCCCGGCAGACCCGCCAGCAGCGAGCAACGGTAGCGCGATCGCGGCGGCGACGAGGGCATCGGTCGGCCCGGCCGCCTCGATGACCGTGCCGCCGAGGCCGTCGGTCGTTGCGGGGCCGGCGACCGCGAGCGCGACCATCGCGAGGCTGGCAGTCGCCTCGCTGGCGACGACGATCCCCACGGCCTCACTGGCAGTCGCGCGCCCGAGAACGAGTCCGGCGGCGACGAGCGCGACGACCCAGAGCGCGAGCGCGAACGTGCCGCCGACGCCGAGGCGGGTGTCGGCGACGATCGCCCGGCGCTCGGCGGGCGACCCGTGCGCCACGGCGGCGTCCCCACAGTCCGCGAGGCCGTCGAGGTGGGTAATCCCCCCGACGGCGACGAGCGCACCGACGTAGGCGATCGCGGCGGTCTCGGCGGGCACGGGCAGGGCGACCGCACCGGCGCCCGCGACCGCCGTCGGGACCGCCGCGAGAGCGAGGAGACCGGGCCGGTCGAGCAGGGCGTCCCACGCGGCCCCGCTCCGCCCGACGGGCAGGCGCGTCCCGAAGCCGACGGCCCCGGCGATCGCGCGGATCATCCCAGCACTCCCGTGGCGATCGCCGCGCTCACCTCGTGACCAGCGACGCCGACGAGGGCCCCGAGCAGCACCGCCGCGACGATCGAGAGCCAGGCGGCGCGATTCAGGACGGCGAGCGCCCGACCGACAGCGACGGTGTCGGGCAGTGGACCGGTCCCGACGCGGTATGCGCCCGGCTTTTCGAGGGCAATACCGACGACGGCCGCGAGTGTCGCCATCGGCCACCCCGAGTTCGGCGATGCGGGCCGGCGCGCGGTCGCACTGGCGCGACCGATCGCACCCGGATCGGCCGCGGCGATCGCGATCGCACCCGCGGTCAGTCGGGCCGGGACGACGGCGAGCCAGTCGTCGGCGCGCGCACTCGCCCACCCGAGCGGCCGGTCGGGATAGCCGATCGTGGCGTCGAGGGCATCCACGGCGGTCATCGCGGCCGTGCCCGCGGCGGCCGCCGCTGGCGAGTGCACGGCCCCGACAAGAAACCCGGCGAGTGGGCCGACCAGCCCATCGGCGACGTTCTCGGCGACGCTTTCGACGATCGCCGAGCGCCGGTGCGCGGCATCGAGATCGGCCGTCGGACGGCCGACCAGCGCGTCGAGCGCGGCGTCGTCGCTCGCAGACAGTCGATCGCGTGCCACCGCGAAAAGGTCCCGGCGACTGATCGACACCCAGAGAACGAGTCCGGCGACTGCGACCCCGATCGGTGGGGCAATCGCCGATCCGAGGCGGGTCACTCCGGCAGCGACGCCGGCCGCGAGGCCGACGATCACGCCGGCGACGCCGATGCCCGCGAGACGCGGTCGAGGCCAGTCCCGATCGAGCGCCTCGATCGCGCGGCCGAGCCACGCGACCGGGTGCCAGCGATCGGCTGGCTCGCCGACCGTCGCATCGAGTGCGCCCGCGATCACGACCGCCACCCCGATCATCGACGGCGACCGAGGAGTCCCGCGCCCGCAACGAACGCGAGTGCGCCGGCCGCGGGCCCGACGGCAGGCCCGCCGGTCGCGGTCGGCGTCGGGGACGTGGTATCGAGAGCCCCCACCGCGTCGGTGGTCTGGGTGGCGGTCGGCTTCGCCGCGCCGACAGCGCTCGGGTGGAGGTGTCGAGCGATCCGTTCGAGCGGCCGGACGACACGTGGCCCGGCCTGATGGAGGTAATTCCGATTCACGCGGACGATCCGGTCCTGGCGGTAGGCAGTCGTGTTCTCGACGCCGGTGCCGGCGATCGAGACGCCCCGGGGCGCGACGATCCAGTCGGGATCTTCGCTGACGACGATTTCGGGGCTGATCTTTCCGTACCGGCTGATGTTCGCGCGGGTGGCGAGATTTTCGGCGCCCGCCGTAGCGATCACGTCGCCGACGAACGTCTCGGGCCCGGCGGTGTAACCGCCACCCATCGCGTAGTACACCAGCGGGTGATCCCGATCGGCGGTCGCCGACCGAATCTCCGAGACGCGAGCCTCCGTGTCGCTGCTGACGCGCTCGGCGGCCGCACACGACCCGATGAGCCGACCCGTCCGGCGCGTCTTCGCCGACACGGCCGCCAGGGACCCGGCCTCCTCGAAGCGATAGACCGTCAGACCGGCGTCACGAAGGGCCGTCACGCTCTCGTTGCCGATGACGTTCGGCGCGAGCACGAGGTCCGGGTCGAGCGCGACGACGCGTTCCTGAATCGGCTGTCCCCGGTCGGTGACCACATCCTGGATACCGTCCGTACCGTTCAGGTAGGTCGCATAGTAGTTCCGGGGCATCCCGACGACGCGCTCGGAAGCGCCGAGCGCCCAGACGGTCTGGGCCGCGCTCGGTGCGAGGACGACGATCCGGTCGGGACGCTCCTCGACGGTCACGGCGGTCCCGGTGGCGTCGGTCGCTTCGTAGGGGAACGAGCAGTTCCCGCCCGCTCCGCCTTCGGCGGCCCCCACGGCCGGCGGAACGACCGCGACGGCGACGAACAGTAGCGCGACGATCACGATCGGTGAGTGTATTCTCATCGCCGTCCGGTTCCCGCCAGTCCAATAAATATTTATCTAATGCAAGTCGAGTTGGCCCCCATGACCACGATCGGCCGGACGGTGCGCTGGAGCGGTGGGCTCACAGCCACACTCGTGGGCGTCGCGATCGTCGCGGCGACGATCGGACCCGTCGCCCTCGCCGTGCCGACGGTCGTCCGGGCCGTGCTTGCGGGGGTCGTCGTGCCCGTTCCCGTCGTCGCGGACGGCCGACTCGCGATCGACACGATCGCGCTCGTGAACGCGCCCGATGGGGCCGCAGTCACGATCGTACGGTCGATTCGACTGCCGCGGATCGCGCTCGCGGCAGTCGTCGGCGCGGCGCTCGCGGCGGCGGGCACGATCATGCAGGGGTTGTTCCGGAATCCGATGGCGGACCCGTCGATCGTCGGCGTCTCCGCGGGCGGCGCACTCGGGGCGGTCGCCGTGATCGTGCTGCCCGCGACGATTCCGCTGGGGATCCAGGGGGCGGCCTTCCTGGGTGCGATCACGACCGCATTCGGCGTGTACGTCCTCGCCACGCAGGGTGGTCGGACGCCGGTGGCGACGCTGTTGCTCGCGGGCGTGGCCGTGCAGACACTCCTCGGAGCGGCATTGTCCGTCTTGCTCCTCCAGGCCGGTCACGACCTCGAACGGGCGATGTACTGGCTGATGGGCGACCTCCGCAATGCCACCTGGTCGGAGGTCGGCGTCACGCTGGCGATCACCCTCGTCGGGGTCGCGGCCCTCATGCCGTACGCCCGCTCGCTGAACGTCCTCTTGCTCGGCGAGAGCGACGCCGCGACGCTGGGCATTCCCGTCGAGCGCACCAAGCGCATCCTGCTCGCGCTGTCGGCGATCGTCACCGGCGGCGCGGTCGCCGTCGCGGGCGTGATCGGATTCGTCGGCCTGATCGTCCCGCACGTCATGCGCCTGGTCGTCGGCCCCGACCACCGCATTCTGCTCCCGACGAGTACGCTCTTCGGCGCGATCGTCCTCGTCGCCGCCGATACGATCGCGCGCTCGGGGCCCGCCGAACTCCCGGTGGGCATCGTCACCGCGGCGGTCGGCGCGCCCTTTTTCCTGGCCTTGCTCCGCCGACGGGAGGCCCACGAGCTATGACTCGCTGTCGCGTCACCGACCTGGTCGTCGACCGGGGCGATCGTCGCGTCCTCGATGGCATCTCGCTGTCGATCGACGCGGGCGAGATCGTCGCCCTCGTCGGTCCCAACGGAGCGGGCAAGACGACGCTCCTCGAAGCGATCACCGGCGTCGTCGCTCCCACTGCAGGACAGATCACCGTCGAGGGGCGCGCGATCGACGGACTCGGCCAGCGCGAGGTCGCTCGGCGGGTCGCGAGCGTGCCCCAGAACACGGCGGTGGGCTTCGACCTGACCGTCGAGGACCTCGTCGGGATGGGCCGGACGCCCCACCGCTCCCGATTCGCGTTCGCGATGAGTGCGGACGACCGCGAGGCCATCGACGCGGCGATCGATCGCCTCGGCCTGGATTCGCTCGCCGACAGACCGCTGACGGCGATCAGCGGTGGCCAGCGCCAGCGCGCCTATCTGGCGCGCGCACTCGCCCAGGACGCCCCGGTGCTCGCGCTCGACGAACCGACCGCGAGCCTGGATATCGCCCACGCCCGGTCGATCCTCGAAACGGTCAGCGACCTCGTCGACGGGGATCGCGCGGTGATCGCCGCGATTCACGATCTGGACCTGGCCGCGCGATACGCCGATCGCATGATCGTCATCGCCGACGGCGGGATTCACGAGCGCGGGCCACCGGATGCGGTCGTCCGCTCGGGAGCGATCGAGGCGACGTTCGGGACGCCAGTCGGCGTCGCGACCGATCCCGTCACCGGAGCGCCGACCGTTCGACCCATCGGAAGCGACGACGGCGATCACGTCCACGTCGCTGGCGGCGGCCCGACCGCGGCGGCGACGATCGCCCGACTCGCAGAGGCCGGGCGGACGATCACGGCCGGACCGGTCCGGGAGGGGGATATCGCAGCGCGAGCGGCCCACGCCCGGGACATTTCGGTCGTCCAGTGTTCGCGGGCCGGTCCGCTCGACGACCGGGGGATCGATCGAGCGCGCGATTTCGTCGCCGAGAGTGATGCGATCGTTCTCGCCGACGTGGCCGCGGGCCACCGCGAGGTCGCTCAGCAGTTGCTCGAGGTCGCCGATCGATGCGTCGCCGTCGCCGACCGCTCGGACGATTCGACCGTCCTCGACGGGACCGACACCGCATCCCCGGTCCCCGTGGCGCCGCCGGACCGGGTCGTCGAGATGCTCGACACCGAGGCCGCCAGGATCGAACACATCGACGAGACGACAGACCGACCAGCGACCCCGGCCGTCGACTGATCGCGCGGCCGTCGGCAGCAGAGATACTAGGACTCGTCGGTGTCCCGGTCACGATACACGAGGACGTGGCCGGTCATCGTGAGCACCGATCGATCGTCGACGGCCGTCCGAACGGCAACCGCAACCCGGCCACGGTCCTCGTCGTGGCTCTCGCGGTCGGTGACCTCGACGGTCGTCCGGAGACGGTCCCCCGGTCGGACCGGCGTCGGCCACCGCAGATCGTCGACGCCGAGGCCGATGTCGACGGCCACCTCCGAAAGCCAGCACTCGACCATCCCCCGCATCGTCAGTGCGGCGGTATGCCACCCGCTCGCAATCGGGTCCGAACCGAGATGCATCGGCTGGGGGTCGAACTGCTCGGCGAACGATCGGATGTCCGCTTCGGTCACCGTCTGTGGGTCGGCAGTCCGTCGCTCGCCGATCGAAATCGCTCCGAACGATCGCATGACTGGCGATGGACACCCGTCGCGGAGAATCTGTCGATCCCGAATCGGCCTGTCCCCCGTCGGCTCATACTGTCGGACACAAGTCCGTGAGCAATCAAGTGGGTGTTTTTGCGATTCACGACGGTACTCACCCGAGCAGACAACGAGCGTGTTCAATTTCTTGTGTCCGGCAGTATCAAAACCGGAGTCCGCCGTCTCGTTCGGCGGCGTCGAGCAGTTCGGCGATCGAATCGTCGGGACCGAGATTCATCCGCGAGAGGGCCGTCCGGAGACTCTCGGTGGGATAGGTTATCGGGACCGTGGTTTCGACCAGCAGAATACCCAGAATCTCCTCGATCGGCGTATCGCGGTCGATGTGTTTTGCGTACCAGAGGATGAGATTCTCGAAGACCGCCGCCACGTCGTCAGAGGTCATCTCGCGGCGCTCGACCCGACCATCGAACGTCCCCGTGACGTGAAAGCCGTACCGGGCGTTCGTCTCGCCCATGTGCTCTTCGAGAAACTCCTCGACGCTCCCGCGGTCGATTTCCGCGGCTGGCTGGGGATCCGACGGCGGTGAGTGGGTTTGGGACGCCGAGGCATCGGTGACCTCCATATCGCCGATCGGGTCGTGTGGCGAGACGACGTATCGGCCCTCCTCGATCTCTGCAACGTGCTCGTCGTCGGTAATATCGAGTTCGTCGGGGGCGAGCACGCTCCCATCGTCGTCCTCGTCGTCCGGACCCCCTGGCATTGTGTACCGCAGACTACGGGAGATTACCACATAACTCCGTCGCCGCTGCTGGACGGTTCGTGGGCGAGAAAAATACGACCAGGCCGATTACAGCTCGACGGACTCTTTGCCGGACAGCGAGTCGGGCACCACCAGCGTGACCGTCGTCTGGCCACCGGACCGGGTGTTGACCTGAAGGGTCACCGCCTGACCACTGTCGAGATAACTGAGACCCGACTGGTTCAGATCGATCGTGACGATGGCCCGATCCACCGCGTCGTTCAGCGTGTCGTCCTGTGCGATCGAATTGTCGTTGTCACGCAACGTCGTCCAGCTGAACGTCGCGAACGACGGACTGGAGAGCTGATCCGACACGAGTTGCGTGCTCCCGCTCGCCGTGATCCACTGCATCGTCGTGTCGTTGAGGTTCACGTCGTTCGATCCCGGCGCGAGGCGCACGGTCATGTTGGCCTCGTCGATCTGTCCGCCGGTGACGTTCCCGATCGTACTCACTTCGACGAGCCGGTTCGTGACCTGTTCGGCCGCCTGTTGTCCGCTCTGTTCTGCGCTACTCTGGAGGAACCCGGCCGTGTTGATCAGTACGCCCGCCGCGATTGCGGCGACCAGCACCATCGCGATGAACACGATCAGCGTCCCGATACCGACCTGACCGCGGTCCTCGTCTGTGAATTGCTCGAACATGGTTGGATGCCTGGAATCAGGCTGTACCGGGTAGTTGACACCGTACCCCATTAATATTGACCTCCCTATTATCGACTGTGATTCTTCTATTGTGGGGTCGAAAATAGCGATATCAGATCGAAAAGTAGGAGCCTCAACGCCTCCAGGCCGATTACAGCTCGACGGACTCTTTGCCGGACAGCGAGTCGGGCACCACCAGCGTGACCGTCGTCTGGCCACCGGACCGGGTGTTGACCTGAAGGGTCACCGCCTGACCACTGTCGAGATAACTGAGACCCGACTGGTTCAGATCGATCGTGACGATGGCCCGATCCACCGCGTCGTTCAGCGTGTCGTCCTGTGCGATCGAATTGTCGTTGTCACGCAACGTCGTCCAGCTGAACGTCGCGAACGACGGACTGGAGAGCTGATCCGACACGAGTTGCGTGCTCCCGCTCGCCGTGATCCACTGCATCGTCGTGTCGTTGAGGTTCACGTCGTTCGATCCCGGCGCGAGGCGCACGGTCATGTTGGCCTCGTCGATCTGTCCGCCGGTGACGTTCCCGATCGTACTCACTTCGACGAGCCGGTTCGTGACCTGTTCGGCCGCCTGTTGTCCGCTCTGTTCTGCGCTACTCTGGAGGAACCCGGCCGTGTTGATCAGTACGCCCGCCGCGATTGCGGCGACCAGCACCATCGCGATGAACACGATCAGCGTCCCGATACCGACCTGACCGCGGTCCTCGTCTGTGAATTGCTCGAACATGGGTCGTCGTCCGGATCGCCCGGACGTTACCGTGGAATTGCTCCAGACTCCCCTTAATCTATTTCCCTAGATTATCGAAGTCGATAACTAATTATAGTGCGTCGATGCACCAATAATAGCAGTGATAATCGAATAACCGGACCGCATATTTCAACGGACCACTATTCGTCGACCGATCGGCGGACCCGTCACTCAGGATCGATAGGTGATGAGGCTATAAATTACGAACAGATAGCCGAACGTCGTCAGACCGCTATTCACGAGCAAGAGCGATCTCGTGCTCTCGAAATTCGTGATGAACGCACTGATCATCGTGGCCGCTGCCCCGGCGACGGCGAGGGCGAACCCCAGGGAGAGATGGAGCATCGCCTGCCGTGATGTCTCCGCGTACGCACGCATCGCCATCCCGACCATCGTGAGGCCGGCGACGACGAATATCAGCGTGAGGACGGCGTACAGAAGTTCGATCATCGATACAAATCCCTAGAGGAGTACAGGCCATAAATCCCTCCTCAACAGTACCGCCAGTGATAATCGGCTATCAGCAGCGAAACGGTCAGCTTTCCGAGAGCGTTCGCCAGGCCTCGTCGAGTTTGTTCGCGACCTCGGATCGTTCCTCGACGACGATCGACAGCGACTCGTCGAAATCCACCCGGACTTCGTCGACGTTCCGCCGGTAGACCTTGATCCGGCGTCGGTCCTCGGAGAGTACGCTGTCGTGGAGTTCGAGGAGATCGTGTTCGGTCAGTTCGTCGATCCGACGATACGTGGTTGCGATCGGAATGTCGAGTTCGTCGCTCAGATCCTGGGCCGACCGCGGTTCGTCCGTCGCATCGAGGATCTCGGCACTGTACTTGTTCCCCAGGGTTCGGAGAAGATCCACCGAGGCCATTTGTTATCAATAGTTGAATTTGCTGGGGCTTAAATCTACTGGGAATCAGGCGTGATAGTCAGCGAACCTCGGAATTCCGAATATGAGTTGCTTCACGGCCTCTATCCCGAAAAAACCACCATTATCACGATTGAATGATGGCCCGTGGAGCTGTCGGTCGCTCGGTCACAGCGGGTACTCGTCTTCGTTCATCATCGAGAACGCACTCGCGTTCTTATGAACTTTGATTCCGCCCTGTTCGATCTCGATGGGGAAGATGTCGGTATCGATTTTCTGTTTTCGCATCTTTGCCACCCAGACATACCGGTTGACGCCCGATTCGGTCGGTGTCTGAAGGAGATAGATGTTCCCGTCAGTCAGGTAGTTTTCGAGGCCGATGTCCGATTTCGGAAAGACTGCACCCTGTTCGTTGGTCATCAGCGTCGTGAGACCATTCTCTTTGAGAATATCGGTGAACTTCAAAAGATAGGTGCGTCGCTCTTTCTCGTCGTCGAAGAAGAGTTCGAACATTGCCAGCGAATCCAGGACCACGCGCTCGAAGTCGCTGTCCTTGCAGTCTTCGAGGATCAAATCGAGCGACGTCGAGAAATCGTTGTCGCTGAGGAGTTCGCGCTTGTCGTAGACCCTGATATCGTCGCTTTCGACGTACTCCGACCACCGATCGAGGCCGATCGATTCCGCGGCCTCACGCAGATCCTCTTCGTTTTCCTCGAACGAGAGGAAGATACCCTTCTCGTCGAACTGATCGACGCCGTTGTAGATGAACTGGAGGCCGAAGATGGTCTTGCCAGCCCCAGGATTGCCGCTGACCAGCGTCGTCGAGTTCTTGACGATGCCGCCGTTGAGGATCGAATCGAGACCGTCAATTCCGGTTTTGGTGAGTTCGATCATTTGTGGGTCGGTTGCTTGTCTCGAAAATCTTATCCGAGTGGTCAAAAAACCTTGTTCCTCGCACGCGACCCATCCGACCACCGGCGCCGGGACGTTTATGACCGCCTCTCCGCTAGTGGATGCCATGGACGTTGATATTGTCCCGATCGGGGACATATCTGGACCCGTCAAGCGTGAGGCCTCGCGGGCGCTCCGATCGATCTACGATTTCGACGTATTCGTTCGCGATGTGGAGCCGATTCCCGAATCGGCCTACGACGACAAGCGGAATCAGTACCGGGCAGAAACACTCATCGACCTGGTGAGTTCGGCCGGATCCGCCGACAAGAACCTCGGACTGACCGAGGTGGATCTGTTTTACTCTCGACGGAACTTCGTGTTCGGACTCGCGTATCTCCGTGGAGAGGCAGGGATCGTGTCGACAAATCGCCTCCGGATGCGCTCTGATGGCGGTCTCACGACGCGTTCCGACCGGGACATGTTCGCCGACCGCCTGCGAACGGAAGTGACACACGAGATCGGCCACACGCTCGGACTCGAACACTGCGACGACGAGCGATGTGTGATGCATTTCTCTCCGACCGTCAGAGACGTCGACCAGAAAGACGAACACCTCTGTGGCACCTGTGCCAACAAACTCGATTCCTGATCGGCCCGCCTTCACCGATCGAACCGGTGAGTGGCCGTCCGGCAACCCTCGACCGCAGCCAGGTAATCCTCGATTGGTGGTGGCAATCCGTCGGT
>JBDGTN010000010.1:0-1553 GCA_042216835.1 Halococcoides sp. | reverse complement strand
GGCAACCCTCGACCGCAGCCAGGTAATCCTCGATTGGTGGTGGCAATCCGTCGGTCGGCGGAGGACTCCCTGGATCGGTCGCTACTGCGACCTCGACCGCTCACTGATCGGCCGGGAGGACAGCCCCGGGGGCGGTTCGGGTTCCCGAATCGAGCACGACACCCGCGTCGATACTGGTATCGATCGCCGTTTTCACGTCGTCACCAGCCACGATCCCGAACTTGCGCCGACCCGTCGAAACTAACTCGTCGTCGATGGTTACCTGGATGGGAGTCTCGTCGTGACGGAGATTCGAGACTGTCGTTCCGGCCCCGAAATTACAGTTCCGTCCGATCACGCTGTCACCGAGGTAGGCGAGATGCGCGACGCTCGTTCCGGAGCGAACGATCGAATTTTTCACCTCCACCGACTGACCGCCCAGCGATGCGTTCGGACCGATGACCGTTCGGCCACGGACGTACGCATTCGGACCGACCTGTGCGCCCGAGCGAACGATCACCGGCCCTTCGATCACTGTCCCGGCATCGACTGTCGCATCTTCCTCGACGACGACGGCCCCCCGGATCGTGGCGTCCTCGTGGACCGTTCCCTCGATGGACCGGTCGAGATCGGCCATCGATCGCTCCGTGGCTTCGAGGAGATCCCAGGGTCGGCCGACATCGAGCCACCGATCGAGTTCCACCGCTCGAACCTGGTGTGCGTCGATCACGCGGTCGAGTACGTCGGTCAGTTCGTACTCCCCCCGATCGCTCATGGGCACATCGAGGTGGTCGAGTGCAGTCGCCGGAAAAACGTATGCGCCAGCGTTGACGACGTTCGAGGCTGGCGTCGAAGGTTTCTCGTCGACCGCCGTCACGACGCCCTCCTTCAGAGTCACCACACCGTACGCGCGCGGATCTTCGACCCGGGTGACCCCTACGGCGGGACCACCATCGAACAGTGCCTCGAGCTCGTCCGCCTCGTACCAGTTGTCGCCGTTCAGAACGACAAACGGACCCTCGATATACTCCCGAGCGGCCCTGACGGCATCAGCAGTCCCCAGACGCTCGGGCTGGTGGGCGTAGGTAACGGGAACGCCCCGATAGGACGATCCGAAATACGATTCCACAGTCTCGGCCTGATAGCCCACGACGAGTACCAGTTCGGTCGTTCCGGCCGCGACCGCGGCGTCGGCCACGTGAGCGACCAGCGGCTGGTCACCGACCGGAAGCATCGGTTTGGGAGTCTCGTCAGTCAGCGGCCCCATCCGCGTCCCCTCACCCGCCGCGAGAACGACGGTTTGCATGCTAAGGCGTCAGCACCCCCATTACAAAGGAATGTCGGAGCAGGTCGACAGTCGACCGATCGACGCCCGGTTCGGGACCAGCACTGATTGCCGCGGCGGGTCGGACGGACCGGTGGCCGCTCACAACGCGACCGGCGGAAACTCCACCCCGATCCGGGTGCAGTGGACCGCTCGACTGACGAGCGTGCGGGACGAACGCGGACGACCGATCGGTGATAAAGATACGAGCACATACCCCCGCCTTCCCGTGAGTGACGAGTGTTCCGAC
>JBDGTN010000037.1:0-30350 GCA_042216835.1 Halococcoides sp. | reverse complement strand
CGCCTCGATGGCGTTGCCGCGCCGGGTGTCCGATCCGGCGAAGCCCCGCTTGTCGGTGGCGGGCCACTCGCCGGCCACCGCCAGTCTGGGAACGCGCCCCACCAGCGTCAACCCGGCCAGCCCTCCGAGAACCGTCCGGCGATCGGGCCGCCATCCGTACTCGCCGCTCATACCGACGTGTGGACGGCCACCCGCAAAGTATTTTTCACCGAAAAATAATTTGAATGCTATCGGAGGGTCGATCGGCCCCTCGGACCGTCCGGAACAGCGCCCCGGGACTCCTCAGACGGTGCGGAACAGCGCCATCACGTCCTGTAGGTTGATGGTCCCGTCGCCCGTGAAGTCGTAAGCCTCGACGTGGTTCTGAACGGCGGCCGTATCGCTATTCTGGAAGAAGCGATTTACGTCCGGGAACGCCACTCGTCCGTCGGCGTCGAAGTCCTCGTACAGGCCGTCGCCGTCCGGATCTGTCGGGATCGTCCCCTCGATCGGGTCGGGGCCGTCCTCGCCGGTCAACTCGAAGAAGTGATCGATCGAGTCCGCACTCGTCCGGTGAGTCACACCCGCTTTCCGGTCGAGAACGGCGACGGCGATCTCGTGGGAACCCGCCTGGATCACGCCGAGATCGACGACCACTCGACTGGTCGCGGGATCGATCGACTCGACGGTGGGCGTGGCGTCGATCACCTCGCCGTCGAAGGATATTTCGACCCGTTCGGGGTCGAGCGGGCCAAACCCGTCGGGCGCGTAGGGGCTTCCGTCCGCGTAGGCGAGTGAGATCTCCAGCGTCAGCGTGGACTCCTCGCTGCTCGCCGACTCGATCGTGACCGAATCGGCCAGTTCGTAGGTCGTCGCGGTCGTCGTCCGGACGTACTCGACAGTGCCCTCGCCCGTCGCCGCCTCTTGGAGTTTCCAGTTGCCCGATGGCGCGTCGGGCAGCGGGTCCGATCGGACGACCGCAAAGGTAGTGTCGGTGTCATCGGAGACGCGTTCTGCACCCGTCGGATCGATCAGCCGGAGCGTGATGCTATCAGTCGAATCGGCCCACGCGACGCGCGCATCGAGGACGTGATCCGTATAGATCACGTCGCCGTGCCACTGATCTTCCCGGTGGGAGAGGTCGGGCAGCCAGTCCGGCTGGCTGGACTCGACCGCGACGGCGTAGGCCGCGGTCGATCCGGCCGGCAACGCCCGCTCCGGTGGGTCGTTGAAGGTGAGCGCGCCGTACTCGGTGCCGATGCTATCGAGGACGACGTCGGTCCCGACGAGGCCTGCGTCGAGGGTAGACTCACTCGCCCGGAACGTCGCCCCCTCGGGCGGCGTGGCGAACTGCAGATTGTTCGCGCCCCACTCGACGCCCATCGACTGGTGGTGATGCCAGACGACGAGGCCCTCTTGGCCGGGATCGGTCGCCGTGTCGACGCCCGTGCCATCGTTGTAGGCCAGATAGTAGTATTTGTGAAAGTCCGGGTCGTCGTCGGCCGGATTCGGCTCGCCCACGACGGTGTAGAACTGGTTTTCGACCGACTGTGGCGGGAGAATCCCCGCCTGATCGGTCGGATGGATCGCCGTCGTCTCGTCCCACCCCGTCGGTGCGGGGGTCTGCGCGAAGTCGACGTTGACCTTCGACCACGGGACCATGTTCACCAGCGGGCCCGCGCCCATGATGCCCATGTTGCCCGTCCCGGGGGCCTGGTAGAGGTCCGTCAGCCCGTGGAGGTGGAGGTACTCGTGACTCGGGTAATTGATGTCCTGCTGGGCCGCCGATCCTCGAATCGGCGCCTTGCAGAATCCGACGATTTGCACGCCCTGCCGTTCGATCTCGTTGCCGACCCACGCGACGCCCCCGCCGCCACCGCCAAGATACGGCATCGCGACGATCTGGGTGGGGTTCTCCTGGTCGTAGGCCGTAATGTCGAACCCGTCGGCGATCGCCGCATCGAGCGCCTCACGCACGGCGTCGCCGAGATGATAATCGTCGACCGACTGGGAGACCTCGTAGAATCCAAGCAGGCCGGCCGGTCCGGGATCGATCGAGAACCGCCCATCGCTGACGATATCGAAATACTGCTGAATCGTGTAGTCGTCGGCCCCGAGTCGGGAGTCGGAATCGAACAGAGCGCGCTCGTAGTCGGCGATCGGGTCGGCCGGCGGGCTGTTATCCTGAAAGTGAAAGGCCAGGAAGATCACGTCCTGGTGGCCCCGATGCATGTGTTCGGCGGTCGGGAGGACGTCGGGGGCCGCCTCGGTGCGCCCGGCGGCGGTGGTCCCAATAGCGGTGCCCGCCGCCGCGGTCGCGACGGCCTTCAGGAACGATCGGCGGTCTCGACGGAGTCGTCGGTCCTTCCGGACGGTATCGGCCCCACCCTCCCCGTCGAGGCAGTTGGTCACGCGTGTCGTCCGGTCGTCGTGCGGTCGATCGTTGGGGTCCATGGATACAGTGTTCTCGGTCGTCCATGAGGTCGAGGACACCACTCTCGTCGAGACGCACACGACAACGCTGACGGTCTCGCCGGACATCGAACACCGCCGCGAGTCCCTCCCGCGGCGGTCGCCCCGGACACACGACGGCCCGGGAAATCGAACACCGGCGGTGAGCGTCGTCAGTCCCTCGGCTTCCTCATTGTTTTTGTTGCGGATTCCCCACGCAACGCGCCTATGAAGCCACCCCAAATACAACAAACTTTTGATGAAAATTTTGTGAGAAAGTGAGGGAATATTCGACCGTAGCCGTCCAGTCGGGGGTGACGGTCAGACCAGACCGTCCAGCGCCGTCACATTCGGGCAGTTGTCACTCCCGACGCATCGAACGCCTCGGAGTGATCTCGGAGGACGGCCCATTCGAAGTGACCGAACGCCGATTGACAGAGGGGAATCCGCTGGCGTTCGGGCCATCGGACGGGCCGTCCCCGACATCCGGTGGTCTCGCCATCGATCGGTTCGGCGATGGGTCATCGACCGTC
The DNA here is from genome assembly GCA_042216835.1 of Halococcoides sp. Lineage (GTDB taxonomy): Archaea > Halobacteriota > Halobacteria > Halobacteriales > Haloarculaceae > Halococcoides. Next base: position 27,387 of record JBDGTN010000037.1, on the reverse strand, counting down.
GACGATCGCCTCGGTGACGGCCGTTCCCGTCACGACCATGCCGCCCCCGACATCCGTGGTGGTCGCACTGCGTTCGAGAAACGATCGTCGACTGTTCGATCGCGTGCCATCCCGGACCACCGCTATCGGTCGACCACAGTTGAACGCTGGTGAACAGGTGGTATTTTTGAGAGACCGGTCGTGCATCACCCGTCGAGCAATCGATTCTGGACGGAACTGTTATGGACTCGGACCGACCGTTTCGACGTATGGCGTCCGCGCCGACGGAGTCGCCGTTCGCGGATCGGTCGCTGCTGGACCCGGACGCGATACCGCCGGCGTTCGACCACCGCGACGCGACACGCGAGGCGCTCCGGACGGTCCTCTCGCCGGCGCTGTGGGGGTCTGGCCCCGCGACGGCGCTGATCGCCGGGCCGCCCGGTGCGGGCAAGCGAACGGCGGTCGCCGTCACGGTCGATCGGGCGGAACGCCCCGGCGATCGACCCGGGCCGACGCTCGTCCCCGTCGCCTGCGAACCGGAGACCACGGGGTACGAACTCGCGATCGCCGCGACAAATACCCTCGTGGGCGACGGGGTGCTGGCGACGAGCGGCTACACACGTGAGACGGCGTTCCGGCGTCTGCGCCACTGGATCACGCAGGCAGCGGGCCCGCCCGTGTTCAGGCTCGACGGGGCCGACCGGCTCGATCCGGCCGAACTGGAGGTCTTTCTCGGCGTGCTCTTCGAGGAGTCGGTCGCCTGCGGCGTCGTCGCGGTCGCCGACGACGCCAGCATACGAGAGCGGTTCCCGCGGGGCGTGCTGGATCGATTCCACGGCGAGATCGGTGTTCCGCCGTACGACGAGGCGACCGAACGGGCGATCCTCGCCGACCGCGCCGAGCACGCGTTCGAGGCGGGCGCGTGTCCGGACGAGACCATCGATCGCGCGCTCGGACTGTCCGACGAGCGCGGCCTTCGGACCGCGCTGGAACTGCTCGATGCGGCCGGCGACCTCGCACGGGCCGCGGGGGCCGACGTGGTCGATCCCACCCACGTCGACCGGGCGGACCGCGACCTCCGTGCGGAACGACTGCGCGAGCGGATCGAGGACTGCTCGCGTCACGAGCGCCTCGTGCTCGGGGCCGTCCTCGACGGCGAGGGCGAGCACCGCTTTGCCGACATACTGGAGCGGTATCGCGATCGCTGTGCGGCCGTCGATGTCGACCCCAACCGGAAGCGATCGGTGCACAACTACCTCGACGCACTCGTCGAGGCGGGCCTGCTCGCGGCCGAGCGGCGCCGATCGGCCGATGCCGGGACGCACTTTGCGTATCGACCGGGCGTGGACCGTGATGCCCTCGAAGGCGTCCTCGACGCGGTCAATAGATCCGAACGTCGGTGATGGCGAGGCGCACCCCGCCGGCCGACCCGTCGGTGATCGTCAGTTCCCAGCCGTGAGCGCGCGCGATCGCAGCACAGATCGCGAGTCCGGAGCCGAGGCGATCGTCGCGCTCGGAGGTGCCATAGCGGAGAACGTCCGAGCGCCGCCCCGGCGGGATGCCCGGACCGTCGTCCTCGACGACAAAGCCCTGGTCGAGCATCCCGATCCGGACGGTCGGGTCGGGCCCGGCAAACGTGATCGCGTTCTCGAAGACCTCTCGAAGCAGCGTCTCCAGCAGCGTCGGGTGAGCGTCGATCACTGCCGAATCCCGAATCGAGAGCGTGCCCGCGGCGTCGAGATCCGCCCAGACCGACCGCGACCGATCGCCGAGATCGGTCGCCTCGGCAGCGTGGGGCAACTGTCGCGTGCTCAGAAGCGTCTGGAGGTCATCGATGGCCGTCGCAATGGCGTCGTCGGAGGTCTCGCCGGCGAGGCGCGGGCCGAGTTCCGTCCGGAGGACGGTCTCGACGGTTTCCAGCACGTCGGCCTGGATCGCGGCCCGTCGCTTCGCCCGCCAGCTATCGGTGTCGTCGATGGCGATGCCGATCACGCCCGCGATTTCGCCGTCGCGATACCACGGCACCTTGAGATCGGTGACCGCAAATCGCCGTTCGTCGCCCGTCAGCCGGACGGTCTCGCGCTCGACCACCGTTTCGCCGTCCTCGACGACGCGCTCGTCGGTCGCGCTGAATTGTTCGGCGTTGGCGTCCGGATAGAGGTCGAAATCGGTCTTGCCGACCACATCGGCGGGCACGTGGTGGATCGTGCCGTCCGGGGCGTCGATCGTCGACCGGTCCGCGGCCATCCCGCCGACCTGGTGACGACTCACCGCGACGTGGCGGCCCTGCCGGTCTTTCACGTATATCGAGAGGGGCATTGCCTCCAGCAGCGACTCCAGAATCGACGCCGCGGGAAGCGCACCGCCGTCGGACCCGGCCCCCGGCCCGAGAATGCCCACGGACCGATCGCCATCCCGACCCACCCACAGCGGCCGCCGGGCAGCCCCTGACGTCGTCACCGTGAGTGGTCGGCCGTCGGTCGCGGCGCTCGCGAGGTCACCCTCATCGCAGTCGAACACCGACGAAATGGGCTCACCGCGGAGGTCACCGGACGCTCGATCGACGCTGTCGAGAAAAGCACGGTTGGCTGCGCGAAATCCACCGTCGTAGGCAAAGGCCGGCAGCGGAACGGTCGCGAGGTCGATCGCCGTCTCGCCCGGTTGCCGCCGGTCGATTCCAGGCTCGCGGTTCGACTCAAGGAGGTCGAGTATCTGGTGGCCGACGACCCGCGCCGTGCGATCGGTGCCGTCGTCCCGGACGGCCCGAACCATCGCGTCGTCGAGCGCGTCGGCGGTGATCGACGACGATTGGCCGACGAGGACGATCGGGAGTTCGGGCGCCCGATCGCGGCAGTCGGCGAGACGGTCCTCGGTCACCGGCGGGTCGGCGAGGACGATCGCAGCGGGGGCGACCGCCGGGTCGGTCTCACCCGCTGTGACGCCCGCTCCGTCGGTCGCGGCCTCCGTGACGGCCGCAGCGTCCGGGACCGATCGGACGGCGAGGTCGGTCATCGTCTCGACGACCCGCCCCGGTGGCGTGCGGGGGTCGCCGAACGACCCCAGGACGATCACCGCCGCTCGATCCGTCCCGTCAGCCATTGCGTTCACGTACACGGTCGACGACAAAGGTCGTTCCGCCCTCGATGGGCCCGGCTGGCGATCGCCAGCGGTGATTTCCCCGGGGGGCCGATCAGACCAGCCGGAACAGCGCCATCACGTCCTGGAGGGTGATCCCGTCGCCCGACTCGAAGTCGTAGTACTGGGCGTTGTCCCGGATCTTCGCCGTGTCGCTGTTCTGGAAGAGCATGTTCACGTCGGGGAAGTCGACCTCGCCGTTCCCGGAGAGGTCCTCGTACAGACCGTCGCCGTCGGGGTCGGTCGCCGGCGGATCGGTCGGCCAACTCGGACCTCCAGTCTCCGTCGTGGTCGTCTCCGTCGGCGTCGAGCCGGTCGGCGTGGTCTCGGTCGGCGTGGTCGTCGTCCCGCTGCCCTCGGGGAGGCGATTCGAACGTTTCTCCTTGAGGTAATCGCGGAAGAACTTCCCGTGGTGGGTGTTCCCGTCGAGCAGGACCCACTCGGCGTCCACGCCGTTGCCGGGCTTTTCGAACATCGGCGGCGACCAGATGTGATCGAAACACCAGACCTGCCAGGAAACGTTCGGGAAGTTCTCGAAGAAGGTGACGAACTCCTGGCCCTCGTGGTCGTTGGTCCCCTGGAAGTACTTGTTCCCGTCGGCGGCGTACCCGAACTCAGTCATGAAGACTGGCACCGTCTTGGCGGGTTTGCCGAAGTACGTGCTCAGCGGCCTGAGGCCGGGATGAGCGTAGACGTGGCCCGTGTATGCGAGATTTTCCCCGTCGAAGGGCAGTTCGTCGGCCCACCAGGTCCATTGGCTCCACCGGGGCGACCCGATGAGGATCGGAGTGTGGGGAGCGTTCTCGCGGATCGTGTCCACCCACGGCTGGGCGGTCGTTCGCCACGTGCGCCAGGTCTGTTCGGCGTGTTCGTCATCGGGATTGGCCACCTCGGCGCTCACCCCGCGCTCGCGGAAGCCGTAGTACGGCGAGATGGGTTCGTTGTACACCTCGAAGAGGACGTGGGGCTCCTCGGCATACCGCGCGGCGACGGTCTCCCAGAACATCCGCACCTCCTCGTCGAGGTCCGGATCAGTGTACTTCAGGCTCATCATCTTGTGGCGGTGATAGTCGAGAATGAGATAGACGCCGATCTCCCGTGCGGTCTCGACGACTGGCTGGACGTATTTGTCGAGATACGACTGGAGTGTGCTCTTCGAGAACGCCACAGGTTCGGCGCGAGCGCCATTGCCCTCGCCACCGCTGGCGATGTCGGCCGGTTGCATCGGCAGGCGGATCACCCGCGAGTACCAGTCACGATCGGGATTCGTCGCGTGTTTGATCGTCTCGCTGACCGAGCGACGCCACTGGTAGGCCGCCGCCCGCGCCGGATCGATCACGTTCACCCCCCGCAACGTGACCTCGTTGCCGCTGGGATCTTTCATCCACTTGCCGTCGCGATGCAGGCGCGGCGTCGGAATGCCCCGCGCCGCGGCGGTCCCGACGGTCGCGAGACCGCCGGCCAGCGCGGCAGTCGCGCCGGTGGTTTTCAGAAACGTGCGTCTGGTCTGGGACGCGGGTCGTGCACTGTCCTGTGTCATGATGGCCCCCGGACCGCCCGAACGGCGGTTTCCCCGGATCGTCACGGTAAATTACGCGGATGATGAAGTAAAACGTTCCGACCCGGCCGCCATCGGCGGCGCTGACCGAAACGTCGCCGAAACGGTCCAGACACCGGCAACGACGGCCGGATCGAACCGTTTACGAAGGTTTATGATGGCGGTGGACCGACGTTATCCCGAGTGCATCGTCGTTCGCACGACATCCAGCCATGATTTCAGAGACTGCCACACTGCTTCAGCAGAGTGCATCGATGACAGACGCCACCGGGGCCGCCCTCGCCGTCGGACTTGCCGCCCTCGGCGCCGGCATTGCCGAGAGGGGGATCGGATCGGCCGCGATGGGCGCGATCGCCGAAGACGAGAGCCTGTTCGCCACCGGGCTGATCATGACAGTCATCCCCGAGACGCTGATCATCCTCGTGCTGGTCGTGTTCTTCCTCGTCATGTTCGGCCCCGGTGCCTAGATCCCCAACAATGAGCCTGGAAACGGTCGTCGAGGACATTCGCGAGGAGGCCGAGGCCCAGGCCCACGAGATCAAAAATCGGGCCCGCGAAGAGGCCGCCGAGATCCGCACCGAGGCCGAAGAGGAGGCCGAGGAGATTCGCGAACAGCGCGAGCGCGAGGTCACCCGGCAGATCGAACAGGAACGCGAGCGCGGCCGGTCGAACGCCGAACTCGAGGCCAAACAGGCCCGCCTGCGGGCGCGTCGGGGGGTACTCCGGGAGGTTCGCGAGGCCGTCGAGGACGAACTCGCCGACCTCGACGGCGACCGACGCCGCGAGTTGACCGAGACGCTACTGGCCGACGCCATCGACGAGTTCGACGACGGATCGCTGATCGTCCACGGCCGCGAGGCAGATCACGACCTGCTCGACGATCTCGTCGCCGATCGGGAGGACGTTCGGGTCGGCGACGCCCGCGACTGTCTCGGTGGCGTCGTCGTCGCGAGCGAGGACGCGCGGATGCGCGTGAACAACACCTTCGATGCGGTGCTCGATCGGGTCTGGGAGGACAGCCTCAGGGCCGTCAGCGACCGCCTGTTCGAGGAGGAATGAGCGTGAAAACGGGATCGCGACGCTCGCGCGGCAATCCCGAATATGTCGTCGCCCGCGTCCGGTCGCGCCGGTCGACGCTCTATGACGAGAGCGATTACCGCAAACTCGTCCGGATGGGGACCGGCGAGATCGCGCGATTCATGGAGGACAGCGAGTACGAAGAAGAGATGAACACGCTCGGAGCGCGCTTCGCGGGCGTCGACCTCATCGAGTACGCCCTCGAACGCAACCTCGCCAAGCACTTCGATGACATCCTTCGGTGGTCGGAGGGGCGCATCTACGACGACGTGGCGCGATACCTCCGGAAGTTCGACGCATGGAACGTCAAGACCGTCATCCGCGGGATCTATAGCGACTCGGACAGCGAATCGATCGAGGCCGACCTCATCAGGGCCGGCGAGATCGACGACGAGAGGCTCGCGACCGTCGCGAACGCGGACTCGATCGAGCGAGTGGTCGAGGTCCTCGACGAAACGATCTTCGGAGACGCGCTCCGGGACGCCTACGACGACTACGAGCGGACCGACCTGCTGGTCCCCCTCGAAAACGCCGTCGATCGGGCATTCTACGAGGCGCTGATCGAGGACCTGCCCTCGAAGGGGGCGGCCGACCGCCCGACGGAACTGTACATCGAGTTCCTGAAAACGGAGATCGACTTCCGAAATCTCCGGAACGCGCTCCGGGTCGCCCACGACGCCTCGACGATCGATCCCGCCGCGTACGCCATCGAGGGGGGCCGGCTGTTCACGACCGAGGATCTGGCGCGACTCGGTGAGGATCGCGACGCCCTCGTCGAATACGTCAGGGAGAGTCGCTACGGCGGTCGGCTGTCGGGCGCGCTCGATCACCTGGAATCCGGCGAACGCATCCAGTTCGAGAACGCGCTCGACGCCGCACTGCTCGAACAGGCCGATCGGCTCTCGAATCGCTACCCGGTCTCGGTCTGTCCGGTGATCGCGTACATTCTCGCCAAAGAGCGCGAGGTCGAGAACATTCGCGCGATCGCTCGCGGGCGCGAGGCCGGGATGAGCGACGCCGACATCGAACGACGGGTGGTCAACTGATGGCCGACGAAATTGCCGTCGTTGGAAGTGGCGAATTCACGACGGGATTCCGACTCGCTGGCGTGCGGAAATGCGAGTCAGTTCCCGAGGACGACAAGCCCGACGAACTCGAAGCGGCCGTCGAGTCGGTCTTCGAGGACGAATCGGTGGGCATCGTCGTCATGCACGAATCGGATCTCGAACATCTCTCGCGCGGAACGCGCGAGGCCGTCGAGCGGAGTCTCGACCCGGTCCTCGTGACGCTCGGTGGCGGGGCTGCGAGCGGCGGCCTGCGCGCCCAGATCAAGCGCGCGATCGGTATCGATCTCATGGAGGAACAATGAGCACGGACCAGACAGTCCGCGCGGACGGACGGATCGACAGCGTGAGCGGCCCCGTCGTCACGGCGACGGGGCTGGACGCGCGCATGAACGACATGGTATACGTCGGCGAGGCCGGCCTGATGGGCGAGGTCATCGAGATCGAGGGCGACGTGATCACCATCCAGGTCTACGAGGAGACCTCGGCGGTCGCGCCGGGCGAACCCGTCGAGGGGACCGGATCGCCGCTGACGGTCGATCTCGGACCGGGCCTGCTGGACAACATCTACGACGGCGTCCAGCGCCCGCTGGAGGTCCTCGAAGAATCGATGGGCTCGGCCTTTCTCGACCGCGGGGTCGACGCCCCCGGGATCGACCACGATCGGACCTGGGAGTTCACCCCGACCGTCGAGGCCAGCGACCAGGTCTCGGCGGGCGATATCGTCGGCGAGGTCCCCGAGACCGAGTCGATCACCCACCGCGTGATGGTGCCCCCCGACATCGATGGCGGGACCGTCGCCGAGGCGAAATCGGGCAACTTCACCGTCGACGAGCCCGTACTCGTTTTCGAGGACGGGACCGAGATCACGATGCACCAGGAGTGGCCGGTTCGGCAGGCCCGGCCCGCCGGCGAGGAGGAGACCCCGACTGAACCGCTGGTGACAGGTCAGCGCGTGCTGGATGGGCTATTCCCCATCGCCAAGGGCGGAACGGCCGCAATTCCGGGCCCCTTCGGTTCTGGCAAAACGGTGACACAACACCAGCTTGCCAAGTGGGCCGACGCAGACATCGTCGTCTACGTGGGCTGTGGCGAGCGTGGCAACGAGATGACCGAGGTAATCGAGGACTTCCCCGACCTCGAAGACCCCGAGACGGGCAAGCCGCTGATGGCCCGGACGAGTCTCATCGCGAACACCTCGAACATGCCCGTCGCGGCACGCGAATCCTCGGTGTACACGGGGATCACGATCGCGGAGTACTATCGGGACATGGGCTACGACGTGGCGCTGATGGCCGACTCGACCTCGCGGTGGGCCGAGGCGATGCGCGAGATCTCCTCCCGGCTCGAGGAGATGCCCGGCGAGGAGGGGTATCCGGCCTACCTGCCCGCGCGACTCGCGGAGTTCTACGAGCGGTCGGGCTACTACCAGACGCTCGCGGGCGAGGAGGGGTCGGTCTCGGTCGTCGGCGCCGTCTCGCCACCGGGCGGGGACTTCTCCGAGCCGGTCACCCAGAACACGCTCCGCATCGTGAAGACGTTCTGGGCGCTCGACGCCGACCTGGCCGAGCGCCGGCACTTCCCGGCGATCAACTGGGACGAGTCCTACTCGCTGTATCGCGACCAGCTCGATCCGCACTTCGAGGAGTCGGTCGCCGAGGACTGGCCCGAGTTGCGCCAGTGGCTGGTCGACGTACTCGACGAGGAGGGCGAACTCCAGGAGATCGTCCAGCTGGTCGGGCGCGACGCGTTGCCCGAAGACCAGCAGCTGACACTCGATGTCGCCCGCTACATCCGCGAGGCGTTCCTCCAGCAGAATGCGCTCCACGAGGTGGACACCTACTGCGATCCCGAGAAGTCCTATCGCATGATGCAGGCGATCAAGACCTTCAACGACGAGGCGTTCGACGCGCTCGACGCGGGCGTGCCCGTCGAGGAGATCACGTCGATCGAGTCGGTCGCACAGTTGAACCGGATCGGGACGACCGAGGACTGGGAGTCGTTCATCGACGACATCGAAGAGGAGATGGCCAGCGATCTCAGGGGGCTGTACTGATGAAAGAATACCAGACCATCACGGAAGTCAGCGGACCGCTCGTCCACGTCGCCATCGACGAACCGGTCGGCTACGACGAGATCGTCGAGATCGAGGTCGACGGCGAGACCCGTCGCGGGCAGGTGCTCGAATCGACCAGCGATCACGTCGCGATCCAGGTGTTCGAGTCGACCCAGGGGATCGACCGGGACTGCTCGGTCCGATTCCTCGGCGAGACGATGAAGATGCCCGTCACGGAGGACTTGCTCGGGCGCGTCCTCGACGGGACCGGCCAGCCCATCGACGACGGGCCCGAGATCGTCCCCGACGAGCGACGGGACATCGTCGGGAAGGCGATCAACCCCTACTCGCGTGAGTTCCCCCGGGAGTTCATCCAGACGGGCGTGAGCGCCATCGACGGGATGAACACGCTCGTCCGGGGCCAGAAGCTGCCGCTCTTCAGTGGCTCGGGACTGCCACACAACGATCTCGCCCTCCAGATCGCCCGCCAGGCCGAAGTGCCAGAAGAGAACGATGGTGAGGGCGAAGACGGCGAGGGCGACAGCGAGTTCGCGGTCGTCTTCGCGGCGATGGGGATCACCGCCGAGGAGGCCAACGCCTTCATGGACGACTTCGAGCGCACGGGCGCGCTCGAACGGTCGGTCGTGTTCACCAACCTCGCGGACGACCCCGCCGTCGAGCGGACGATCACGCCGCGGCTGGCGCTGACGACCGCGGAGTACCTGGCCTTCGAGCACGGCTATCACGTCCTCACGATCATGACGGACATGACCAACTACTGTGAGGCACTCCGCGAGATCGGGGCCGCCCGCGAGGAGGTCCCCGGTCGGCGTGGCTATCCGGGCTACATGTACACCGACCTCGCGAACCTCTACGAGCGCGCAGGTCGGATCGAGGGCACCGAGGGATCGATCACGCAGATCCCGATCCTGACGATGCCCAGCGACGACGACACCCACCCGATCCCCGATCTGACGGGCTACATCACCGAGGGCCAGATCTACGTCGATCGAGACCTCAACAGCCAGGGCGTCCGCCCGCCGATCTACGTGCTGCCCTCGCTGTCGCGCCTGATGGACGAGGGGATCGGCGAGGGCCACACCCGCGAGGACCACGGCGACGTGTCCGACCAGATGTACGCCGCCTACGCGGAGGGCGAGGACCTGCGCGACCTGGTCAACATCGTTGGGCGCGAGGCCCTCTCCGAGCGCGACAACACGTTCCTCGATTTCGCCGACCGGTTCGAGGAGGAATTCGTCGATCAGGGCACCGATACCGACCGCTCGATCGAGGAGACGCTCGATCTGGGCTGGGAGTTGCTCTCGATGCTCCCGAAAGCCGAACTCAACCGCGTCGACGAGGAGTACATCGAGGAGTACTACAACGAGGACGAGGAGGAAGCGGAAGTCGCCGCGGAGTGACTTCCACCCGCCCTACTCGCTTACGGCTTCTGTTCGCGGGCCAAGCACGACGCTACGCGCCGCGAGTGCGAGGTGGCGAAGAGTTCCCACGCCCCGAAACGTTTCGCAGAACGTCGCTCCGCGCTATCACCGTCCGCATGATCCGGAGGATCTATGATTGCTCGCCATACGATCGCCCTGTCGACGAGTATGTTCAGCGACCATGCCGATCCGAGCCCACTCCCCGACATAGACCGCAACTGGCGGCGCAGCACTTATATCGATGGGCGGTTGAGCGTCGTAACAGGTCAATATACCGCTACAATTTCATTCATGACAGAAACCCCCACCAGGCGATTGGTCGCAGCAATGGTCGGCATTACCGTCCTGCTGAGTACTGTCCCACTCGTGACGACCTTGCTCCTCTCCGAGTTCGTCGCCATCGAGCGCGTGCTCCTCGTCGCATTTACGCCGTTCGTGGTGAATGGCGCTCTCGGTCTGCTGGGATCGCTCTGGGCGACGCGGGGGCACTGGAGCAGCGTACCGCCAGCGACCGGGACTGTCGATTGACCCAGTCCAGGTCATCCGGGGACCCCCCGTCCGGAGCAGGTGAGCGATCGCGGTCGCGGTTGACCTGTTCTGTCTGGGCTCCCTGATGTCGCTCGTCGTGGCCCCGGAGTCGACCGGCGTCTCGTTCGAACCTCGACCGGCGATGTCCCTCTTCATCCACAATCTCGAAGCCGCGGCGTTCCTCTGGTCCGCCGTGCTCACGCTCGGTGTCTCGAGTGCTGGCGGTGTGCTGTTGAACGGATACGCGGTTGGGGCGGGGTTGGTGGTCCCTGACGTGCCGCTGGCGACCCGCCTGGCCCTGTTCGTCCCTCATGCACTCCTGGAACTGCCAGCGCTGTGGCTCGCCGGCGCGGCAGGCTTTCGGGATTCCGGAGGGAGTAGTCCGCTACCTCGCGGGCGCGACCGACCACCCGGTCCCCGACGCGGCCACACACGACACGCTCATTCTCGTCGCCTGGTCGGCCGCGCTGGTCCTCGTCGCCGCTCTCGTCGAGTCCGCAATCACGCCGGTAGTCGGGCGACTGGTGGCGTGAGCCGACGCGAACGGGGAAACTGAAAACGGTGAACCCGGCCGCTCCGGCCCCGACCTGACGACGACCTAGTTGTCGGCAGATCGGACGGCATATTGTGGCCTCGCGACCTGGCGGTGAAACGTCAGTCTCGACGACGCTCCGGGCGACCCGCTTCGTCGAGGGCCTCCCGCTCGGCGTCGGCGACGAGGTCGGCGACAGACCGATCGCAGTCGGCGAGTTCAGCGCGAAGCACGGCGAGCGGGTCGTCAGGAACCGTAATCTCTATCGTGCGATCGCCCCGATCGATTACCTCGACGCGGTCGCCAGATCGATCGTCGCTCGCGTCGGCCTCATCCATATACGGCGTTCGAGTTCGAAAACCATCAATCTACGGCACCAATCCAAACCCTCGCTAGCCAGTCCAGCCAGCCCACAAACGCATAGTACGTCACTACGGAATATAATTTTTCAGAACAAAATAGTATGAAATATTAAAAAATATATACCAAATCCATCCGAAGGCACGTACGTAATGTTTGGAAAACTGGTCGAAGAAGAATCGATCACCCATCCAGGCGAGGACAAACCGGCGAGGGAACAGTTTTCGAGACGTAAATTGCTGAAATCGGCAACAAGTATCTCGGCAAGCGTCGCTGGAGTGTCAGTCATTGGGAGCGGAGCCTCGGCGGCCAAAAAGGTGATAAATGTCAATTCAGCAGATGGAGAGGAACAACGAAACGCTCTTGTGAAGCACGTTGTTGATATTCAGCGTGCGGCGTCGAGAGCATGTTTGAGTGCCTCGTCACCTGGTTTTCTGTAGATGTCGCGGCGGAGCTGGAAGGCTTTGAGATACGACGTGAACTCGTCTTTTGACACTCTCCTCGGTGTAGCGAGAGCCACCGTTGCGTTAGCGACACGTGGCTCTCGCAGGTGTTGACGTGAACCTCTCTGTCAACGTATTCTCCGTCGCCGTGGACGACGAATTTGCGGATGAACGTGTCGTCTTCGTCGAGCGGATCGTAGGCCCGATATCCATCCGTATAGACGGTCAGCGACTCCTTATCGTGGTTTTCGAGCAGGAGTCGAATCGTCGATTCGTCGGGGGATTTCGCTGGCACGACATAGCGATCGCCCGTGCCACGATCGACCAGCGTGAACACCGGCGGTTTGTCGCCGTCGTACGATCCTCGCCCACGTGAACAGGCCACGCGAGCGCGACGTCTGGTCGCGCTCGCGGCCTTTGAGGCCAGCAGAGACGTACACATCGTCGATCTCGACCGGTCCAGACAGCGTGATCGACGGCGCGTCGAACGCACTGGCGAAGCGGTCGACGCGGCGTCTCACCGTAATGTACGAGACATCGAGTTCCGCCACAATCTGCGACTACTCGTGTTGTACCGGACAAACACGTAAATCGAGAAATAGCACTCTTTGAGCTTCAGCTTCAGGTGGGCGAAGATCGTTCCGGTCCTGTCGTTGAACGTTCGACCGGAATTCTTACACAGATACCGTTGATGGACTCGTTAGCTGCCGTTTCTGACCGTCCGGTCCGAACGGCAGCGAGGTCATTCGACGCCATCACGCCAGCGATCCTGTCGAAACAGATCCGCTGCGGCCGATTCCGACACGAATCGGTTCATCGGGAAAATATCGGGCACTGCTAGCGCGGTGCTCTTGCCCTCTTCGACTTTCAGCTGCGGCTCTATCCATCAACAATCTCCTTCCCATGAGCGATGCACTTATTGCAGGCGCCTACGGAGCAGAATTCATCGCATGCGCCACATGGGGAGCTTCAGCCGGATGGCTCATCCCAGCCTGTGGCTACTGTGTCACATCGGTGCTCATTTCCTATGGTACAACCGAGACCTGTGATTGGTGTAATGATTGATAGCACTCTGCTGGCGACTTTGGCGCTCGCCATCGGCGTCGGCATCGGACTCATCGGCAGCGGGTACGGGATCCTCAACGGGAGTCTTCGGACTGCACTCCCGGGAGTGATGCTCGTTATCCTGGGGTCTGGAGCGCTCTACATGTCCCGAACTGGCGCGGCGAGTGATTCCTCCGGAATACTCCCCGTAGCCGTTGCCCTACTCGTCTGTGTGGCCGGACTCATCGTCGAATACGTCAGTACCGGGCCCGAATGGGTCTCCCAGTTGCCGTGAATCGACTGCAATCGTCGATCGATGAATTTGCAGTATGATCGACCCGCCCTGCCCACTCACGCCATCCAGTCTGCAAAGGCCGCCAGCGCACGCCCGCGGTGTGAGACTGCGTTTTTCGCCTCGGTCGAGCGCTCGGCGAAGGTCTCGCCCTCGTACTCGAAGATGGGGTCGTAGCCAAAGCCCCCGTCGCCGCGGGGCCGGACAATCGTCCCGCTGACAGTGCCCGCGAGCACCGCGACCGGGGCGTCGACGCCCGCGACAACGGTGTGGCCCTCGCCGCGGTCGATCGTCGGCGGATCGCGCGCGAAGTCGTCGCCATCGCAGTACGCGATCACCGACCGAAACGTGGCTGGCGATCCCGCCGCGAGGTCTGCCACGCCCTCGATGCCGATCGTGTCCTCGACGAATGCCGAATAGGGGCCCGGAAATCCCGCCAGATCGTCGACGAACAGGCCCGAATCCTCGACGAGGACCGGCCCACCGACGTGGGCATAGGCCTCCCGGGCCGACTCGGCCGACCCCTCGGAGGGTCCACGATCCGGAGATTCGTCTGCCATACCGAACTCACTGCAACGGGAAACTCACTGCAACGGGATGGTGAAAAAGAACGCGAATGGCCGCTGCAGGGGACGGTACTCGTGACGACCGTAACTCGCTGGTTGTGGTCGTCTCCTCACCCCCCTGACGGTGCAGTCACAACGTTATCCAGTCTCCGTCAAAAACAGCCGTGATGGCATGGACGAGATCCTCGAAGCGGTCGAGTTGATCAGTGAGTTCGGGCTCGAGGGGGTTTTCACGTTGATTCTCCGCCTCGTCGGACTCGTCGCCATCCTCCTCGGAATCGGACTGTGGCTGTTCACCGAGATGGGACTGCTCGTCGTTCCGCTGGCCCTCATCGTCGGTGGAGTGGGCCTTCTGGTCGTTCCGGGCCTCCTGCTCTCGTTCGCTGAACTCGCGGGCTGACCGGCGGAAACGAATCCTGACGATCGGAAATCAATCGGCGGCGACCGTGTCGGCCTCGATCGCGGCCATCGCGCGCTCCACGTCGGCCCCGGCGCGCTTCGCGCGATCCAGGATGACCTCCGCGGTCAGCGGTTCGGTCCCGACCGCGCCCGAATAGTAGACCTCGTGACCCGCGACGCGGGCGGGCGTCGCCCACGACTCGCGATAGTCCTCGACGAGGCCGATGTCCTCGGGCAGGTCCTCCTGTGTGTGGTAGCCGTCGGCGACAAAGAGGGGCACGATCACGACCCGCTCGGTGTCGACGACCGCCGGCCAGTCGTCGATTTCGGGGGCTTCGTCCATGAAGAGTGCCTCGACGGCGGCGAAGCGACCGCGGTCGCGGATGCGCTCGACGTGGTCGTGGATGGCGTCGGCGCTATTGGCGTTGCGCTCGGTGCCGTGGCCGACGATGGCGAGGGTCGTCTCCGGGCCGACTGCCGGATCGCCCGTGATCGACTCGGCCCGGCGGACGATCACGTCGCTCATGACGGGGTCGGTGCCGACCGGGCCGCAGTAGTGGACGGTCGCGTCCACGTCGTCGGCGGTCGTCGTGATCGCACCCTGCTCGGCCCACCGCTCGCGATCGAAGTCGGCGAGGCGAAACTCCCGCGGGAGGACCTGCTCGGTGAAATACCCCCGACTGACGAACAGGGGGACGAGAAAGATTTCGTCGCTCGCCACGGTCCGTAGAGCGTCCCTGAACGAGGGTTCTTCCTTCCAGAACGCCGTCCGGACCTCGTCGAACGCGCCCGTCCCGCGAATCCGGGCGGCGTGATCGCGGGCCGGCCGACTCGAATCGGGATTGAGGTGCGAACCGTGGGCGGCCACGACGAGCGCGGGCATACCGGGCGAACGCCACCCGCGCAATTAGGGGTGTCGTCGGCGGCGATGGCGACCGGAGACGGCGGCCACCGCCGGGGTCCGACCCCGACGACCGTTCCGCTCCCGAAAATGCCATTGATCCCGCTACCTTAATATCGAAGCCACCAAACGAGCCGACAAAGGGATTCCATGAGACACCACGCTGGCGAACTTCAATCATGACTGAACGTGAGCGAATCTATATGACCGTTTGCACCAGTCGGCCCTGCGAGTCCGAGGAGGAACTCCTCGAACTGATACTCTCGGCACGAAGTGTCCCGAAACCCGATGTGCTTCAAAACGAAGACGTATACATTTCGGATGACGACATCGGGGAGTTCAATCTGGTCTATTCAACGGGAGATCCGGAGAAACCTGACGCCCCTCACGAGTATACTGCGATCACGGGAAATGTAATCGAAAGCGATCGGTTCCACCTCCACAGCATCGTCCAACGAGAGCATTTCGGGCAGATCATCCCAGCACACCAGCGAATGATGGCCGATGCCGACGAAGTAGACGTGGGCTACATCATGGTATCATATGAGGTCGATATTGCTCTCGACACATTGCTCGACGATATCGAGTTCCTCGAAATGCAGTCGGATGGCCCCCGGATGGACGCCATCAATTTCGTCGACGATGATCTCGACATTACCATCGCCAATCATCCCGTCGAAACCCTCGTCACCATCCTCGAAAAGGACGTAGACCCGATCGAACCGTCCACACTCGAATCGAGAATTGACACAACCCTCGCCAAATCCGAGGAAAAGCTGGAGGATATCATCCCATGAAAGGGACGATAAATCCGAGCGAAAAGTACGAGTCCACGTCTGAGAATGCCGGACGAAGTCAACGGGAAAAACACAGGGCACGGAATAGCGCGAAGGCGCTCTCGGCCACACACGGCCACCACACGACATCCGAGATATCAACGACGAAATCCACCACCCTTTCGACACCGCCGACATACTACGAATGGAAGTCACACCCTGCCATCGATCGAGAACTGGAGCGATATATCAAATCTGACCGGGAATTACGGCAAACGGTAATCGATTCAATCAGGACCCTGACTCACGAGGTGCCTCACGCTAAGATCAGTGCATTTCTTGAGCACGATCCAGAAGAGCCAGAAACGACGAGGCCGGTGATAGAGGTCCGAGACGACTTCGATGAAGTCGACCAATACCGATCGTTGAAGACGAAAGTACAGGAAATCGTGAGGGACGCAGAACGCGGAGACGCGATGGTGTACACCCGTATCAGCCGGGCATAGCAGTATGCCGGTTTCGCCCAGCGACTTCGAGGAGCACGCTGACAGGGTTGACGACGAATTCGAAGACGAGATTGCACGGCGTGCGTCAATTAGCAGACGATATTACTCTATTTTCCATCGATTTCGGGAGGAAAACGCCGACCACGACGAGAGCAAATTTACCTACAGAACTGGAGATCACAGGGAAGCCTCGGATTTCCTCAACCGTCTTGGGTACAACGACTTGGCGGATGACTTTCACAGTATTCGATCGAAGCGGAACGAAGCGGACTACGATATCGACGATTCTATCGGCGAATTCGAATACCAGATGTTCCTCGCTGATCTGGAAGATTTCGAACGAGCGGCGAACGAGGAGGATCTCCTCTAGCGTGATGTCTCCGACCGCCCCGCAATCGCGCGATTCATGCCCGCCGGGCCCGACCGGCCGGCATGACCCTGGCCGAACGGACCCGGGAGGCGGTCGCCGAGTACCCGTTTCTGGAGACCGCACTCCGGGCGGGCGTGGTCAACTACGCCGCCGCGGCGCGCTTTCTCGACGTGGGCGAGGAGTCGGCGGTCGCGGCGGCGCTCCGGCGGTACGCCGACGCGCTCGACCCGCTCGATCCAGACGAGCGCGACCTCGCGGTGCGCATGCAGTCCGGCGTGGGGCCCGCGACAGACGACCCGCTGCTCGCGGTCGGCGGTGTCGCCCTCGGCCCGGACGGCGGCCGGGCGACGGCCATCGTCGTCACCGGCGCGGTCGACGCAGGTCTGCTGGAGCGGGTCCTCGCGCGGTGCCGCACCGCCGGCGTCGGGGTCCGCGCGGCGGGCGTCGCCGGGGAGTCCGGCACGCTCGTCCTCGCGGTCGACCGGACCGACGGGGCACGGGCCCTCCGGATCGTCGAGGCAGTCGGCGAGGGGTGGCGCTGATGCTGCCTCACACGAGAAACTGGTCGAGAGCCGCGACGCGGCTCGCGTCGCGGCGACACCGGTAGAGTTAACTCCGCCGAACAGTCAGTAGGCTCCAACGGCAATGGCTGTTAGTACTATCGAAACAATAGCTCGGCGTCGACCGGTCGAGCCGTGAGCCGGATCGACCGTCTCACGGCCGGGATCACTCGCCACAGCACGCTCGTGATCGCGGTCATGCTCGTCCTCACCCTGGCCGTCGGGTCGGGCGTGAGCATGGTCGAGCAGTCCTCGTCGCTCTCCCAGTTCCAGAGCGACACCACGGCTTCCCGGAAGCTCGACTCCATCGAGGCGAACTTCTCGACGGGCCCCGCGAACCGCACGACGGCCCAGGTGATCGTCAGGGGCGACTCGGTCCTCGACAGGCAGTCGCTCGTCTCGACGCTCGAACTCGAGCAGGCGTTCCGGAACAACGCGACGATCAACCGGACGCTCGCGCCGAACCAATCGATCCTCGGCGTTCCGAATCTCGTCGCAACGGCCGCCATCCGGCGCGAGCAGGCCCGCAAACTCCACGCGACGGCCACGGAGTTCCGTCGACTGAACCGGACCGTGCGACGGGAACGGGCGGCGATCGCTCGGCAGCGCGCAACGCTGAACGCGACGGCCGATGCGCTCCGGGCGGCCCTCGACTCGCTCCGCACTGACCCGTCGGCGGCCCCGCGGGTGCAGTTTCGGCAGGTGCGGGCGAACACGTCCGTTGCGCTCAACACGTCGGACTACACGGTGTTCAACCGGTCGGCGACGCTCCTGCGCACGGCCGACAGCCAGTCGGAAGTGCGACGCGCGTACCGGATGGGGACCCGCGGCGTCCTCGCCGACGAGTACGAGAGCCTCCAGCAACGGGCCGACCGCCTCCGCCACCGGGTCGATCGACTGCGGGAACTCGGTCGGCAACTCCAGCGCCGGCGAGCGGCCCTGCAGACCACCACCGAACCGACGCTCGCCGAGCAGATCGACCAGATCGAATCGATGAACGAAAGCGAGATCGACCGGACGCTGCGGACGGTCCTCGGTGCCGGCGGGGGCGGGGCCGGTGGGATGAGCGCGCTGGCGCTGATGCCGAAGACCTTCGACCCGAACGGGACGACGGCGACCGCGACGATGCTCGTCGTGACCCAGCAGACCGCCGGCGGCGGGGGCGGCCCCACCGGGGCGGCGTCCGACCGGATCGTCGACGCGCAACTGGCCATGCAGGCCGTCGCGGCCCAGCACACCGGTCCGAACGGGCCGGACGTGTTCGTCTTCGGGGCCGGGATGATCAGCCACGAGATCAGTGCCTCGATGGCCGACAGCCTGATCATCGTCGGTCCGCTCGCCGTCCTGTTCGTGCTCGTCGCGCTGATCGTCGCGTATCGCGACCTGATCGACATCGTCCTGGGGCTGACGGGGATCGGCGCCGTACTCGCGTGGACGTTCGGCTTCATGGGCTGGGCCGACATCGCGTTCAACCAGCTGTTCATCGCCGTGCCGGTCCTCCTGATCGGGCTCTCGATCGACTACGCGATCCACATCTTCATGCGCCACCGCGAGGAGCGCCAGCACCTCGGCAACGGCGTCCGCGACTCCATGTCCGTGGCGCTGGCCGGCGTCGGGGTCGCGCTCGTCTGGGTGACCGCGACCACCGTCATCGGCTTCCTCTCGAACCTCACCAGTCCCGTCCCGCCGATCCGGGAGTTCGGAGTCGTGAGCTCCGTCGGGATCACGGCCGCGCTGCTCGTCTTCGGCGTGTTCGTGCCGGCAGTGAAAGTCGAGATCGACGCGTTCCTCGAGGCCCGCGGGTGGGACCGCGAGAAGCGCGCCTTCGGGACCGGCGGCGGCCGGTTCAGCGACCTGCTGTCGGTCGGCTCGACCGCCGCACGGAAAGCGCCCCTGGCGGTCATCCTCGTTGCCGTCCTGCTGAGCGCCGGCGGTGCCTACGGTGCGACGCAGGTCGACACCAGCTTCAGCCAGGCCGATTTCATCGCGGAGGACCCCCCGGGCTGGATGGACGACCTCCCCGAGCCGTTCGATCCCAGCGAGTACAGCGCGAAACAGCACCTCGAGTACGTCAACGAGCACTTCCTCCGGCGGGACTCCCGGGCGCAACTGCTCGTCCAGGGCACCGTCACGCGGCCGGACACGCTCGATGCCGTCGCGAACGCGTCCGAGCGGGCGGCCGCGAGCCCCGTCACGGCGGAACTCGCGAACGGCGAGGCGAACATCCGGAGCCCGCTATCGGTGATGCGACAGGTCGCCGCGCAGAACGAGTCGTTCAACGAGACAATAGCCGCGGCTGATACCGATGGCGACGGCGTCCCCGACCGGAACCTGGCGCAGGTGTACGACGCGCTCTACCGCGTCGCCGGCGACCGGGCCGCGGGCGTGATCCACCGGACCGAGAGCGGCGACTACCGGGCGCTCCGCGTCGTCGTCTCGACGAACGAGTCCGTCTCCGGGAGCAGGGTGACCAGCGAGATGCGGGCCGTCGCTGACGGGCTCGAGAGCGCGACCGGCCTCACGGTCACCGCGACCGGCCGGACCATCCTGTTCCAGATCGTGCAGGACCAGCTGCTCGAAACGGTCATCCAGAGCCTGATCATCACGCTCGTCGCCGTGTTCGCCTTCCTGATGGTGACCTACCGGATCACCGAGGGGAGCGCGACGCTCGGCGCGGTCACGCTGCTGCCCGTCCTTGGGAGCGTCGCCTGGATCCTCGGCACGATGTACCTGCTGGGCATCCCGTTCAACGTGATGACTGGCATGATCACGAGCCTCACCGTCGGACTCGGGGTGGCCTACAGCATCCACCTCAGCGAGCGCTACAACCAGGAACTCGAGCGGACGGGGTCAGTCTGGACGGCGATGGACCGCGCGGTCACCGGCACCGGCGGCGCCCTGCTGGGGAGCGCGGCGACCACCGTCGGCGGGTTCGGCACCCTCGTGTTCGCCATCCTCCCGCCGCTCCAGCAGTTCGGCGTCATCACGGGGCTGACGATCATCTACGCGTTCCTCGCGAGCGTCCTCGTGTTGCCGAGCCTGCTCGTCGTCTGGACGCGATACCTCGGCCCGGGCATCGAGGCTGGCGGGGCGGCCGACCGGGATAGCGCCGGCGACGTCGCCGATCACGAGGACGACTGAGGCGAACCGACACGGCCACCGTCACGGAGACGGATATCGACCATGAACGAATCAGACGCCATCGACGCGCTCGAACACCTTGGTCTGACGAGTTACGAGGCCAGGGTGTTCGTCGCCCTCCAGAAGCTCGGGACGGGGACGGCCAGCGACGTCGACCGTATCGCGGACGTCCCGCGCTCGCAGGTGTACGGCGCGGCCGAGAAGCTCGAGGAGCGCGGCCTCGTCGAGGTCCAGCAGTCGAACCCGATCCGGTACCGGGCGGTCCCGCTCGACGAGGCGCGCGAGCGCCTCCGGACCCGCTACGAGCGCCGGGAGGACCAGGCGTTCGACTACCTCGAGGACGTCCGGACGTGCCGGGGCGAGGCCGACGAACACCAAGAGGACGTCTGGACGCTCCACGGGCAGGACTCGGTGACCGCGCGGGCGGCCCAGCTCGTCGAGGACGCCGACGAGCGCGTCCTCTACGGCGGCGGGGCGGAGGCGTTCGACGACGACCTCGTCGCGGCGCTTCGCGAGCGCGGTCGCGAGGGCATCGCCGTGACCGTCGTGAGCGCCGCCGACACCGCCCGCAACCGGTTCGACCCGGCCGACGGCGTCGCGACCTGCGGACCGCCGGGCGACCTCGAACCCGACGAGCAGCAGACGGGCCGCGTGCTCGTCGTCGACGACGACACGGTGCTCCTGAGCATCCTCGGCGACGAGGAGGTCTCCGACCTGCGAGCGGAGACGGCCATCTGGAGCACGGACACGGGGTTCGCCGCGGTGCTCATCCAGCTGCTCGACGCCTGGTTCGAGGAGCGACTCGGTGGCTGACGGCCGCGCGTCGTCCGCTCCGGGCTGGCCGTCCGTCGATCACTCGATGCCTGCCAGTCGCTGGACTGAGCGGCGGTCGCTCCCGGCGCAGTCGCGTCGTGCTCGAACATTGAGCAGTCGGCCTCGAGACTCGGAAATTCCGGCTGAGTGAGGCTCCCCCGTCGACCTTTAAGCCATCCCCGCGCGTCGCCCACCGCATGGCCGCGATCGACACCGACGGGTTGACCCTCTTCTACGGCGACGTGCGGGGCGTCGAGGACCTGACCTTCGCGGTCGAGGAGGGCGAGGTCTTCGGGTTTCTCGGGCCGAACGGCGCGGGCAAGACCACCACGATCCGGACACTCATGGGCTTTCAGTCGCCGACCGCCGGGACGGCCCGGGTTCTCGGCGCGGACCTCCACGACCGGACGGCGCTCCGCGAGGCGCGGGCGAACGTGGGCTACCTCCCGAGCGAACCGGCATTCGACGAGGGCGTGACCGGGCGTCGCCTCCTGGACTATCACGGCGCACTCCGGGGCGACGTGCGCAGCGAGGAACTGCTCGAACTGTTCGACCCGCCGCTCGACCGGACAGTGCGCGAATACTCGCGTGGGAACAAACAGATGCTCGCGATCGTGCTCGCCTTCATGCACGATCCCGACCTGCTGATCATGGACGAGCCGACCTCCGGGCTCGACCCGCTGAAACAGGAGGAACTGCTCGAATTCATTCGATCGGAACAGCAACGGGGCACAACCTTCTTTTTCTCCTCGCACATCCTCAGCGAGGTCCGGAAGGTCTGCGATCGCGTCGCGATCATCCGCGACGGCCACCTCGTCGAACTCGAAGATATCGAGGCGCTGATCGACCGGAGCGGGAAGACCGTCCGGGCCCGCGTCGCGGGCGAGGTGGGCCCCGAAGCGTTCGATTTCGACGGCGTTCACGATGTCGAGGTCGGTGGGGACGCGGTCAGCGACGACACCGTCGGCGACGACAGTGGTGGCGACGATAACGGCGGTGGCAGGCCCAAAGCGGATCGCGCCGGTGGCGGCGAGTCGTCTGCCGGGGCGACGGTGGCAACCTCGCTGTCCTTTACGTACACCGGCGCCTACGAGCCACTCCTGGAGCGTCTGCTCGAATACGAGGTGCTCGATCTCACCATCGAGGAGGCCCCACTCGAAGACGTGTTCATGCGGTTTTACGGCGAAGACCCCTCCGAGCGGGTCGAGGCCGTCGAGAACGGATCCAGGGGGTCGACACCCGAAGCGGCAATGGACGATTCGGCCACCGATCCGACCGAAGACGGAGCGACCGGCCGGGGGTCGGCCGGGGAGACCGATGTTTGAGACCACGCGATTTCAGGCCGAGCGTCGCTTGCCCGCCGCGATCGTGATCGGCCTCGGACTCGGCGGGTTCGGTGCGATGATGACGCTGCTCGCGCCGGGAATCGTCGGCGACGTGGACATGGCGGCGTTGCTCCAGCAGTTTCCCGAGTCGATGGTCGAGGGGTTCGACCTCGCCGCGATGGCGACCGTCGAGGGATTCGTCGCGATCGAGATCTATCAGTACGTCTGGCTGCTCGGCCTCGGTGGGTATCTCGCCTATATAGCGGCCGGGTCGATCGCTGGCGACATCGATTCCGGGCGGATGGACACCCTGCTCGCGGCCCCGATCGCCCGGTGGCACCTGCTCGTCGAGACCTACCTCGGCTTGCTCGCACCGATCGTCGTCGTGAACGCGATCGTCTTCGCGGCCGTCGCCGGCGCGAACGTGCTGATCGCGGATTCGATGTCGTTCGTCGATCTCGCCGCCGTGCACGCCCTCTCGATTCCCTATCTGCTGGCGTGTGGTGCGATCGGCACGCTCGCGAGCGTCGCCGCTCCCCGCCGTCGAATCGCCGAAGGCGTCGCCGCCGGGGGCATCGTCGGGGCGTATCTGCTGGAATCGCTCGTGCAGGGCACCGACCTGGAGTGGCTCGGGGCGATCTCGCCGACGCGGTACTACGACCCCCTCGACATTCTCACCGCGAGCGGGTACGACCCCGCGGGGGCCGGAATCCTGCTCGGCGCGGCCGTCGTGCTCGTCGCGGCCAGTGCGCTCCTCTTCGGAGAGGTGGATCTGCATGACTGACGGCACTCGGGACGACGATGGGGCCGAGACAGGACGACACGCGACCGACTGGGCGGTCCTCACCACCGTCGCGCGATTCGAGGGGCGCAAGCGACTTCGCGTGACGGGCGTGATCGCGGTGGTGCTGGCGCTCTTCGGCGCGCTCTACCTCTGGGTCGGCCCGCAGATGACCGACGCGGGCGTTTCGGAGATGATCGACGCGATGCCGCCGATCGTCACGGAACTGTTCAATTTCGAGAGTCTGTCCTCGATCGAGGGCCTGCTCGCCAGCGAGTTCTACACGCTCGGGTGGATGGTCGGCGTCGGCGGGTACGTCGCGTACACGGCGGCGGGCAGCGTCGCCGGCGACTTCGGCGAGGGCCGACTCGACACGCTGCTCGCCGGGCCGATCACCCGCCGGAGCGTCCTCATGGGGACGTACCTCGCCCTCTTCGTCCCGATCGTCGCGCTCACCGTCGCCGTCCCCACGGCGCTGGCTGGCGTCTCCTTTCTCCTCGGCGCGTCGCTCGCGATCGGCGATCTGATCGTCCTCCACGCTCTCTCGGTGGCCTATCTGGCGTGCTGGGCGTCGATCGGCCTCTTCGTCGGCGTGGTCGTCCGCCGCGGCCGGACCGCCGGCCGGGTCGCGCTGGGCGCGGTCCTCGCAGCGTGGCTGTTCGAGTCGATGATCGCCACGACCGAGTACGACTGGCTCGGGAGCCTCTCGCCCATGCGATACCTCGATCCACCGGGCGTGCTGGTCGACGGCCAGGTCGACCTCGTGGGAGCGGGGATCCTCCTCGTCGTCGGGGCCGTCGCGCTCGCGCTCGCACTCGTTCGATTCCAGCGCGAGGACCTCTGATCGGCCGGGATCGGACCCGGCGACCATCGACGGATTGATTGGCGCGCTGGCGCTTGCCTCGCCAATGAGCGAGCACGCGCCCCCAGACGGTGGCGATCCGATCGTCGTGACCGACTCGCTAACCGGCGAGTCACAGGTCTTCGAGCCCATCGAGGACGATCGCGTCCGCCTGTATTACTGCGGGCTGACCACCTCGGACCCGCCGCATCTGGGCCACGCCCGCGGGTGGGTCCACGTCGACGTGATGGTCCGGTGGCTCCGCGAACGCGGGTATTCGGTCGCCCACGTCGAGAACTTCACCGACGTGAACGAGAAGATCGTCGCCCGGATCGGCGAGGACGGCGACGACGAGCGCTCTGTGGCGCGATCGTACATCGAGGCCGTCATCACAGCGATGCGCGGGCTGGGGTGTGAACGCGCCGACGCCTACCCGCGGGTCTCCAGGCACGTCGACGAGATCGTCGCGCTGGTCGAGACGCTGATCGAGCGGGGGTTCGCTTACGAGGTCGACGGGTCGGTCTACTTCGACGTGACCGCCTTCGAGGCGTACGGCGCGCTCTCGAACCAGGACCTCGACGCGATCGAATCCCAGGGCGACACCGACGAGCGCACCGAAAAGCGCCACCCCGCGGATTTTGCACTCTGGAAGGCCGGCGGCGTCGATCCAGACGCGATCGCCGACCACCGCCACGAGGGGGCCGCCCCGCCCGAGGAAGCCGTCGAGGGGGCCCAGACCTGGGACTCGCCGTGGGGCGAGGGCCGGCCGGGCTGGCACATCGAGTGCTCGGCGATGAGTACCGCTCACCTCGGGGAAACGATCGATATCCACGTCGGCGGACAGGACCTGGTCTTCCCTCACCACGAAAACGAGATCGCCCAGAGCGAGGCCGCGACCGGCGAGGAGTTCGTTCGCTACTGGCTCCACGTCGGTCTGCTGGAGACCGCCGACGAGAAGATGTCCTCCTCGCTGGGCAACTTCGCGACCGTCGCCGAGGCCATCGACGAGTACGGGGCGGGCGTCGTGCGGACCTTCCTGCTCTCGACGGCTTACGACAGCCGGGCGACCTACAGCCAGGCGACCATCGACGAGGCGCGCGACCGCTTCGAGACCCTCGAACGGGGCCACAGACGTGCGCGAGAGGCCGCCGACAGCGTCGATGCCGACGCGTGCACGGGCGATGAGGCCCTGCGCGACGCCATCTCCGGCGCGCGCTCCGAGGCTCGCGATGGCCTCAACGACGACTTCAACACCCGGCGGGCGCTCGCCGCCCTCGAATCGGCCACCGGGGCGGTCAACCGCCACGTCGATCGGGGTCCGCCGTACGACTATCCGGGGCTGCGCGAGGCGATCGACTGCTATGAAACCATCGGGATCGACGTGCTCGGCCTGCCGCTGGGCGAGGGTCCAGCGGACGATGCGACCGGTGGCAAACACGACGAGGGCAATCTCGCCGACGCGCTGATCGAGCTGGTACTGGAGATGAGAGAAGAGGAACGCGATGCGGGCCGGTACGATCGGGCCGACGCGTTGCGCGATCGACTCGAAGCGCTGGACGTCGCGGTTGAGGACACCGACGACGGCCCAACCTACCGCCGGCAGTAGCGTTATGCCGAGCGCGCCCGACGGGCCGGTATGATCGCACTCTCGGGCGCACTCGACCCCGCGACCGTGAACGTGCTGGGCATCGCCATCGGTGCGGGTGGCCTCGCGGCGACGGCAGGCTGGCTGTGGGCGTTGCTGCGGTAGCAGGGACTCCGGCGGTCCAGATCCCAAAGGCATTCACCAGTGGCCGACGAAGCGGGAGCGATGAAGGCCCAGCAGTTTCTGGAGTCTGAATGGGACACCTGTATCGTCCTCGACGCCTGCCGGTACGACATCTTCGAAGACGTCTACGACGAGTATCTCGATGGCACGCTCGAAAAGCGGCGCAGTCCTGGCTCGTCGACTCCGGAGTGGGCCTACCGAACCTTCGACGGCGATCACGAGATCGCGTATTTTTCCGGCAATCCCTTTATCAACGATCTCGGAATCGCGCTGAAAGACCTCAAGTGGGGAGCGAGCTGTGAGTACGACTGGACCGCGGCCGACCACATCGCCGAGGTCATCGACGTCTGGCAGGACGGCTGGGACGACGAGCTGGGAACGGTCCCGCCCGCGAGTCTCGCCGAGGCCGTCGAGACCCACGCCGATGCGGTCGAGCGCCAGTCGCGGACGGTCTTGCACTACATGCAGCCCCACGCCCCGTTTCTCTCGCGTGACGGCGGCCCCAAACTGAAAAAGATCCAGTCGGGCATCAGCCAGCAGGGTTCGGACACCCAGCGGGGCCCGATCGGACGGATCGGCGACGCCATCCGCCCGCGACTCGAATCCCTGCTCGAAGGCAGCGAATTCGCACAAAAGGCCGGGCTCTGGCTGGAAACCGGAACGACGGGCCTGCTGAGCGAGGGCACCCGCGCGACGGGGCTCAAACTCCACGAGGAGAACTTGCGGATCGCACTCGAGGAAGTCGCCGACGTTGTCGAGGACCTCGACGGACGCGTGATCGTGACCGCCGATCACGGCGAGGCCTTCGGCGAGGAGGGCGTCTGGGAACACCACATCGAGACGCCGATTCCACCGCTCGTCGAAGTGCCCTGGCTTGTCCTCGATTGACAGATTGCGTTTCGATCCTCTCGCCCGCCAACGTTCCAGTCGGGCGATCGCACCGTTGTGAGTTTTGCAATGCGTTCGGTCGTATCGGATCAATCCAATGTCAAAGCAGATTTACCTGAAAGACAGGCGCAAAGCCCCGTCCTCAACGAGTCGTTCGAGAATCGAAGATTCTCGTGATCCCGAAAATCTTAGTGTATAAGGAAAGATTTGAATATATTGAGTGTGTCGAATGGGTATGGGTG
>JBDGTN010000140.1:27386-31101 GCA_042216835.1 Halococcoides sp. | reverse complement strand
TCGGCGGTTCGACCGCACGCCGAACACGACTTCGACGTGTCTCGCTCGGAGACGACACCCGGCGAGTGCGCCACTGCAGCCACGAGACCACTGGGTGATCATCATCGGATGGAGACAGCGTCGCTGGCGATCATCAAAAATGTGACCCCGGACCGCTCCGCCCGGCGCCCCGGCGAGAGTCGGGTCCGCTCGTGGGCCCGCTTGCCAGCGCCACGCACCGATCGGCCATCCATCTCGACCCGCCGGCCCCGACATCCGCCATCCGGACCCAGCGACGGGGACCCCGCCGCACGCTCCGCACCTCGACCCACCCCAGTGTCCCCAGGGCGGGCCTCGCCGGACGGAGGCCTCGGCCATATCGGGGTCACTGCCGTACCGGGTGGAGTCCACACTGCAGTCCCGGGGAACATTCCGGGACGACCGGCGAGCACCTATTTGGCGCTGGCGGGATCAATCACGACCATGGTCGAGTACACCGGGGCGTACGACGAAGACGAACTCGTGGCGTTTCTCGACGAGACGGTCGTCCCGATGCGCGTGAGTACCCACCGTCCGGACGGATCACCCTGGATCGTCACGCTTTGGTATCGGTCTCGCGATGGCATCATCGAGTGTGCGACACAGGCCAGTGCCGCCATCGTGGACTTTCTCCGGGCCGATCCAAGCGTCGGGATCGACATCTCGACGAACGACACACCATATCGTGGCGTGCGCGGGACGGGCACCGCGACGATCGAACGAGACGAGGACCTTGACGTTCTTGGCGGACTGATCGATCGGTATCTCGGCGACCGAGACCACTCCCTCACGCGGCGACTCCTCGGAGACGACCGCGACGAGGTCTGTATCCGGATCGAACCCGACGAACTGTTCACCTGGGACTACTCCGAGCGGATGGAGGTGACCTGAGTTCGAGTTCTCTTTCAGGACTCGACGAGCGCGTCGAACCGATCGCGCACTGTCGAGACTTTCGGCCGGGCGTGCATCCGGCAGTAGGCGTCGGCGGGATGTTTCTCGAAGTAGTTCTGGTGGTTGTCCTCCGCTCGATGGAACGTATCCAGCGGTTCGATCTCCGTCGCGATCGAATCGCTGTACTCCGGTTCGAGAGCGTCGACGTACCGCTCGGCGGCCTCGCGTTGATCCTCGTCGTGATAGAGGACGATCGAGCGGTACTGTCGGCCGACATCCGGGCCCTGGCGGTCGACCTGCGTGGGGTCGTGAATTGCAAAAAAGACCTCCAGCAGGTCGGGATAGGTCACGGTCTCCGGGTCGAATTCGACCTGGACCACCTCGGCGTGATCGGTCGTGCCGCGACAGACCTGGCGATAGGTCGGATCTGGTTCGTCACCGCCCGCGTAGCCCGACACGACCGCTGTGATGCCCGCAATCTCCTCGAAAGCAGCCTCGACACACCAGAAACAGCCGCCGCCGAACGTGGCGTGCTCCATACAGTCCCCAGGCGCGTCCGGTGCATGGCGCTGTCGGGCCCGGTCCGGGTTGCCGATGCACCAACCGGTTTCCGACGCGCTCACTCGGGGTCGGGACGGCGCGACGACACGTCGTCTGGTCGGACCAGAAACAGAACCGAACGAACCGCGTATCAGTGCGATTCGCCGCTCGCACCGCTCGGACGGGCCTTCTCCGCGCCCTTGCCCTTCGAGGAGAGGCCGCGATTGCGTCGCCCGGCACCGGTCAGGCCGCGCAGGGCGCGCTCGTCCTGGTCGGGCTCACAGATCCAGTTGAGGTCGTCGTCGTTTGCGATTGCCGGATGCTCGGGGTCGAGCAGGATGACCTCGAACCACTTCTGGGAGCCGTCCTCGCCAACCCAGTAGGAGTTGAGCACGCGAAGATTGGGGCGGGTCTTGGTCGCGCGCTCCTCGGCGACGCGCTGGAGGTTCTTCCGGCGAGTGATGCGGGTGACGCCCTGCCGTTTGGAGCGGCGCCCGGCGGTGAATCGCTCCTTGCGGGCGCTGCCCTTGCGGACGCTCGCGCGGACGACCACGACGCCCTGCTTGGCCTTGTAGCCCTGCGAACGGGCCTTGTCCAGCCGCGTCGGGCGTTCGACGCGCTCGATCGAACCCTGATTTCGCCAGCGCTGCTGTCGTTCCCACTGCAACTGTGCCACTTTGCCGTCGTCCGGGTTCTGCCAGGCCTCCCGGATGTGTGCGTAGACGCTTTTCGCCATGGGTCTCACCACGGGCATTCGTGGTTCAGTCCGTCGGGGCCGCCGCGGCCCATTCGGACCACATCCCGGCCTGCGAGAGCAGGTGCCCGCTGGCAGCCCGTCGACCAGCGAGATGATCGATGCTTCCCGCGCCAGGGGTTAAGGCTGTCGGGATCGATCGCCGAGGCGGACACGAGAGGGAGTCTCCGGTCGCGCTGACGAGTCCCGAAGGGCAGGCTTTTCCCGGCGGCCCCCGACCGTTCGAGTATGCAGGGCAACCTTCCGCCTGAAGCACAGGAGAAGATCGAGGAACTGCAGGATCTCCAGGAGACCGCCCAGGAGGTCGCAACCCAGAAACAGGAGGCCGAAACCGAACTCACCGAGGCCGAGAACGCCCTCGACGCGCTCGAGGATGTCGAAAGCGGTGCGACGATGTACCGCCAGCTCGGCGAACTCCTCGTCGAGACCGAGTACGACGACGCCGAAGAGACGCTCGAAGAGAAAGTCGACGACCTGGAAATCCGCGTCGAAACGCTCGAAAAGCAGGAAGAGCGCGTCCAGGACCAGTTCGAGGAGCTCCAGGACGACCTGGAGGAACTGCTCGGTGGCATGGGCGGCGGCATGGGCGGCGGCATGGGCGGCGGTCCCCCGCAGGGCCCCGGCGGGTCGCCACCGGGCGCGGGCGGTCCCGGCGCGGGCGACTAGGATGACCGACGGCGGTGTGGACGAGACGGCGGCCGTCGAAGCCGCTGCCGACGCCGCTCACGAGGTCGTCTTCTCGCGATACGATCGGAGCGATGTCGACGATATCGACGTTACCGTCGAATATTCGGACGGCGAGTTGACCGTCGAGGTCATTCTCGATGCGTCAGGCGACGCCGACCGGGTCGCCGACGACGCCGCGCTCGCGGCGCGCTCGGCCGCCGACGACCACCTGAACTGACCGCGCCCGTCAGATCGACGTGGGGGCGGACGCTCCAAATCCTTTAGGTGTGTGCGACCGAACGATAGTTATGGCACACGAGGCCGCCGTCGAGGGGGTCGGTGTTGGCGTGGCCGAGGAGGGGTCGGGCGCGCCCGTGGTGATCCTGGAGGCGCGCGAGGAGTTCGTCCCGATTTTCGTCTCGTCGGACCAGGCCCAGTCGATCCAGCTCGCACTCGCGGGCGAGCCCTTCGAGCGGCCCCTGACCCACGACCTCTTGCTGGAGATGATCGCGGAGTTCGGGGCGGCGATCGATCGCGTCCGCCTCGACGACCTCGCGGATGGGACCTACTATGCCAAGATCGATGCCGAACAGTACGAAAACGGCGAGGCGACGCCGGCCGTGTTCGACGCACGCCCGAGCGACGCGATCGCGATCGCACTCCGCGTCGATTGCCCGATCGTGCTCAGCGATGCGGTGATCGACGAGGCAGGGCGACCGCCCGAGGTCTTCGATGATCCCGACGATTTCGACGACGAACGCCTCTGATCGACGGTAGGACCGGTCCGGTCGAGAGCGCTCTCGTCGACGACCGTTCCGGTCGAGACCCGTTCCGGTCGAGACCGAT
>JBDGTN010000140.1:0-27286 GCA_042216835.1 Halococcoides sp. | reverse complement strand
GACCGATCCGATCGAAGGCGGTCGTCACCATCCACCGAACCGCAGGGTCAAATGCGAGGGTCGCCGAGCGACGGGCAATGGGCTACAGAGCGGTGCTGTTCGATTACGACGGCGTGATCGCGACGCCGGCCCCCCACGACGTGCTCCGGGCGGGCACTCGCGCGGGCCTGCAGGCCACTGGCGTCACCGATCCGCCCGCCGATGTGATCGACGCGCTGGTCTCGGGCGTGACCATCGACCGACTCCGGACGGTCGCGGATCGCGTCGATATCGCGCCGGATCACCTCTGGTTCCACCGCGACGTTCACTCCTCGCGCGCACAGCGCGCCGCTCGACGGGCCGGATGGGTCACGCCCTATCCGGACATCGATGTCCTCGATGTGCTCGCCGCGACCGACATTCGCCTCGGCGTCGTCTCGTCGAATCAACGCCAGACCGTCCGGTCGGGGCTCGTGGCCGTTGGCCTCGCCGATCGATTCGAGACCGTCGAGGCGCGTCCACCCACGCTGACCAGCCTCACCCGGAAGAAACCCGCCCCGGACTATCTCGACCGCGCGATGGCGACGCTGACCGTCGATCCGTCGGAGACGCTGTTCGTCGGCGATCGATCGGATGACGTGGCGGCCGCCCACGCCGCCGGGGCCGACGCCCTGTTCGTCCGGCGCGACCACCGCACCGAGTACGACCTCGACCGCGATCCGGAGTTCGAACGCCCGGATCTGACCGATCTGCCCGCGATCGTCGGCTCCATGGAGACGGGCTAGTCGTCGGCCGAGACGACGGTTCTCGAAGAAGTCACCGGGACGACCTCAGTCGTCGGCCGAGACGGCCTCGTCGGGCACGCCCAGGCGATCGATCGCGTACAGCATGGCCTCGACGGAGGCGCGAGTGATGTCCGAATCGCTCTGTGCGACCGTCACCGATCGGTCGCCCCTGGACATCGTCACCTCGACGGTGACGACGGCGTCGGTCCCGCCCGTGATCGCATCGACGTGATAGGAGTCGAGCGCGGCCGCCGCAGCGTGGCCCGCGAGCGCGTCTTCGACGGCGGTGATCGCGGCATCGACCGGGCCGGTCCCCGTCGCAGAGACCGGATCGCGCTGGTCACCGTCGACCGAAATCACGACCGTCGCGGTCGGCGTGCCGACGCCTGCGACAGTCGTCAACTCGACGAGTTCGACCCGGCGCTCGTGGCTCTCGCCGGTGACCTCCTCGGCGATGGCGAGCAGGTCGGCATCGGTGACGCGCTTGTCGCGCTCGCCGAGTTGTTTGACGCGCTGGAAAATCGCCTCGAGTTCCTCGTCGTCGACGGTCACGTCGTGCTCTTCGAGGGCGGCCCGCACGCCCGACCGGCCGGCGTGTTTGCCCAGGGCGAGTCGGCGCTGGCGACCGACGGTTTCGGGCGGGTAGGGCTCGTACATCGCGTCGTCTTTGAGCGTTCCGTCGGTGTGGATGCCCGACTCGTGGGTGAACGCGTTCTCGCCCACGACGGCCTTGTTCGGCGCGAGGTCGATCCCGGTCGCGGCGGCGACCGTCTGGGCGAGATCGTAGATCCGCTCGAGATCCATCGTCGTCACGTCGTAGCCGTGGGCCAGCGCGATCGCCACCTCCTCGAGGGCGACGTTGCCCGCGCGCTCGCCGATGCCGTTGATCGTGCCGTGAACCATGTCCGCGCCCGCGGCGAGACTCACGAGCGCGTTCGCCACCGCCAGGCCGAGGTCGTCGTGGGTGTGGGTGCTGACCGGCCCGAGTTCGGCGAGTCGGGAGACGTACGCGAGCGTGCGATCCGGCGTCGCGTGACCGACGGTATCGGCATAGCAGATCCGATCGGCCCCGGCGTCGAGCGCCGCACCGAGCAGTTCTTCGAGGTACTCGGGGTCGGCCCGGGAACCGTCCTCGCCGATCACCTCGACCCAGAGGCCGTGATCGGTGGCGTACTCGACGAGTTCGACGGTTTGCTGGCGGTTCTCCGACCACGAGGTCGCGACCTTCTCGCGGACGTGCCGGTCGCTGGCGGGCACGACGAGGTTGATACCGTCCACCCCGCAGTCCAGCGCCTGATCGATGTCGCGCTCGACGCCACGGGTGAAACTCGTCACCGTCGCATCGAGGTCGAGCTCGGCGACGCGGGCGATGCTCTCGCGTTCCTGCTGACCGGTCGGAGCACTTCCCGCCTCGATCACGTCGATGCCCGCGTCGTCGAGTTCGCGCGCAATCGTGGCCTTCTCGTCGGCCGACAGCGAGACGCCCGGGGCTTGCTCGCCGTCGCGCAGCGTGGTATCGAGAAGCTGTACCTCCGAGAGCTCCGACAGGGCACGCGTGTCCGGGTGGCGACCGAACAGCGCGGTGTCGGGGTCGCTATCGCCCGAGAATTTCACGGCCAGCCGCCGTATGGCGACTTCCTCTATCCTCCGAATCGGAAGACTGCGTCATCGTACACGAACGATGGGGACAGGCGTTCAATACCCTTTCGGGTCCGACCGCCGCGAGACCGGTCGTCGCTCGCGACGGGAGTGGGGAGGCCGCCCCCGTCGATCGGGACGGCCGATCAGATCGACTTGGACTCGCCCAATCGCAATTGATTCAATGCTCCGCGGAATTGTGGCGTCCATGTCCGAGATCGATCTACCGGATCGGACGGCCCCGGGACCGACAGGGCCGGAGTGTCGCGCGATCGCGATGGCGAAACTCCGCCTCGACCCGGACGATCACGTGGTGGACGTGGGCGCGGGCACCGGCGCGGTATCGATCGAGGCGGCCCAGCGAGCCGATCGCGTGACGGCAATCGAGCGCGATCCCGACCGCGCGGCGGGCATCGAGCGCAATCTCGCCGCCAACGACGTGGACAACGTGGCCGTTCGGACCGGCGACGCGCCCGGATCGCTGCCGGCCGAGGCCGACGCAGTCTTCGTCGGCGGCACCCGTCGTCTCGACGCCGTCATCGATCGCCTCGCCGACATTGATCCCCGGCACGTCGTGGTCCACGCCGCCCGGATGGCGGTTGCGACCGACGCCATCGCCGCCTTCGAGACGCGTGGCTGGCTGGAGGAATCGCTCGCCGTCCGGATCGATCGCGGCCAGTCGCTGGCCGGGACGACGGCACTCGATCCCGAACGCCCGGTGTTCGTGGTCGTCGCCGCGCCGGGGAAATCGTGACGCTCGTCGGCGTCGGTCTCGGTCCGGGCGATCCCGCCCTGCTCACCCTCGATGGGCGGGACGCACTCCGCGACGCCGACCGTGTGATCGTCCCCGGTCGCCTCGCCGAGGGCATCGTGAGCGATCACCTGCCCGCCGACCGGATCGAGCGACGGGACCCGCCGATGACCGACGACGCGGGGCGTCGCCGCGCGGCCTGGCAGTCGATCGCCGGCGATCTCGCCCCCGACGCCCGCGACGGCCGGGTGGCCTTTGGCACGATCGGCGATCCAACGGTCTACTCGACGTTCGGTCACCTCCGACGGGCACTGCCCGAGGACGTTCCGGTCGAGACGATCCCGGGCGTGAGCGTGGTGACGGCGATCGCCACCGCCATGGATCTGACCATCGCCGCCGGGACCGATCTGGCGATCCGGGAGGCCCGCGACGGCCGATCGCCGACAGGCCCGCCTGTGCAGGTCCTCCTGAAGGTGACCGACGTGCCCGCGACCCACACGGGCCTTCGCGAGGCGGGATATTCGGTCACCTACGGGCGACGCCTGTTCTTTCCCGACGAGGAGTCGATCGTCACGAGCGATCCCGGGGCGCTCGCCGACCGGGACTACTACACGGTGGCGCTGGCCCGCCGGGAGGAACCATGACGAGCGACGCCGACGGTGGGACCGACGCGGAGACCGGGGCCGGCGACGCGATTCCCTTCGTTGGCGCTGGCCCGGGCGATCCCCGGTTGATCACCGTCGCGGGCCGTGACGCCCTCGCCGCGGCGGATCTGGTCGTGCACGCGGGATCGCTGGTCAATCCGGCGGTCGTGGACACCCACGCCCCCGACGCCGATCGCTTCGACAGCGCGGGTCGTGATCTCGACGAGATCGTCGATCGAATGGTCGAGGCCCATCGGGCGGGCCGGGCGGTCGTGCGCCTCCACAGCGGCGATCCCGGGATCTACGGCGCGACCGTCGAGCAGCGCGCGGCGCTGGCCGACCGCGGGATCGACACGTACGTCGTCCCTGGCGTGACCGCCGCGAGTGCGGCGAGTGCGGCGCTGGACGCGCCGCTGACCCTGCCGGGCGTCGCCAATCACGTCGCGATCACCCGGCCCGCCGGCCGCACGCTTGATCGGGACGACGAGCACGTCTCGACGTTCGTCGGTCTGGGCGACGTGACGACCTGTCTGTACCTGGGCACGGGCGCGATCGCCGACGTGGCCGACCGCCTGCTCGCGGACGGCGTCGATCCCGCGACGCCCGTCGCGATCGTCTATCACGCCTCCTGGCCCGACGAGCGCGTGATCGAGACCACGATCGACCGAATGGCCGATCGGGTCGCCGACGCCGATTTCGATCGATCGGCACTCGTCGTGATCAGGGCGACGACCGCCGAGAGTGCCGAGCGATCGGTGCTGTACGACGACTGGCCCGACCCATGACGACCGCGATCGTTGCCTTCGAACGCGACGCCGCGATCGCGGATCGCGTCGCCGACGCGCTGCGAGACGACGGTCGATCGGTCATGGTGCAAACCGACGGCGTCGAGAGCCTGGAGGTCGCCATCGACACCGCCGACGCGATCGTCGCAATCATGGCGGCAGGGATCGTCGTCCGGACGATCGGGCCCGCCCTCGACGGCAAGTGGTCCGATCCCGCGGTGGTCGTCGTGGATCGCGAGTGCGAGTGGGCGATCCCGCTGGTGGGCGCCCACCACGGCGGACTGCCCCTCGCTCGCGCGCTTGCCCCGATCGGCGCGACGCCAGTGCCCACGACGGCAACCGAGGCGACCGACCGCCCGAGCGTCGAACAGCGGGCCGACGCGCTCGACGCCGAGATCGCGACGCCCGACGCGACGGTCGCGACCAACGTCGCGATCCTGGAGGACGAACTCGGTCCGGTCGCCCGGATCGACGGGCCCCGGGTCGTCCTCGTCGAAGACGACGTGGCAGTTTTGAGGCGGGGCGAGGGGACTCTCGTGCTCGGAACTGGCTGTCGGGCCGGCGTCGATGCGGCGACCGTCGAGGCGGCCTGGCAGGACGCGCTCGATGCCGTCGATCGTGATTTCGACGCCGTCGAATTCGTCGCGACCGGGGCGCTGAAAGCCGACGAAACGGGGCTCCACGAGGCGGCCGCGGCCCACGATCTCGGCGTCGCCGCCTTCGATCGGGACACGCTCGACCGGTTCGCGGGCCCGTCCGCGTCGGCGGCCGACCGCCTCGGCTGGCCGGGCATCGCCGAGGCGAGTGCGATCGCCGGCGGCCGCGAACACGACCTGCTCGCCGACAAGCGCGCCTACGACGGAGCGGTCACGGTGGCGATCGGTCGATGACGCTCTCGATCGTCGGCGTCGGGCCCGGCCATCCCGATCATCTCACCGCACTCGCCCGCGAGCGCCTGAAGTGTGCCGACGCGATCTACGTCGCCGACCGGTATCGGGCGGTTCTCCCGGCGGTGAGCGCCGAGATCGTCACCTCGGATCGAGATCGGCTGGTCGAGCAGGCGACGGCGAGCATCGAGCGCGTCCGGGCGGGCGAACGGGTCGTCCACGTCTCCGGCGGTGATCCGGCGGTATACGGCAAGTCCGACCTGCTCGCGCCGATCGCCGCGCGGGCGGACGTGCCCGTCGAGATCGTGCCGGGCGTGACCGCGGCACTCGGTGCGGCGGCGACCGTCGGCGCGCCGTTCGCCCGGGACTGGGCGTCGATCTCACTGTCGAGTGCCCGCGAGTGGGCGACCGTCGAGGACCGCCTCGTCGGGGCCGCCCGCGGCGGGTTCGCGATCGCGCTGTACAACGTCGATGCGAACCGCTCGCGCGCGCTGGAAGTCCTTCGCGAACATCGCGACCCCGCCGTCCCCGTCGCGACGGTCGCGGGCATGGCGCGCGGGACCGACCCGCTGGGCGCGATCGATCGCACGATCGGCCGTCTCGGCGACCCGCCGTCCGTCGACGGGGGCCTGCTCGTGATCGGCACCGACGACACGGACGTGATCACAGTCGACGGACAGGACCTGCTCGTGCGCTCGCGGAGGTCGCGATGAGCGGGCAACTTGCCGTCGTGGGTATCGGTCCCGGCGGTCCCGACGGCTGGACGGTCCGGGCGCGCGAATGCCTCCGGGAGGCCGACCGGATCGTCGGCTACGACACCTACGTCGACCTGCTTCCCCCGGCGATCCGGGAGCGGACGGCGATCCACGCGACGGGGATGGGCACGGAACGCGATCGAACCATGGCGGCGATCGAGGCCGCCCGTGACGGCGAGAGCGTGGTCCTGCTCGCGAGCGGTGATCCGAACGTCTACGCGCTGGCTGGCCTCGCGCTCGAACTGTGTGCGACCTGCGGGATCGACGCCGACGCGCTGTCGGTCGCGGTCGTCCCCGGCGTGACGGCGGCGACCGCCGCGGCGGCCCGCCTCGGCGCTCCGCTCGTGGGCGACTGGGCGGCGATCAGCCTCTCGGATCGCCTGCTGGATTGGACGGCGATCGCCGATCGGATCGACGCGCTCGCCGCTCTCGACCTGGCGCTCGCGGTGTACAACCCCTGGAGTCGAGCGCGACGCGAGCAATTTCAGACCTTCGTGGGCATCGTCGCCGACCACCGGCCGCTGGACACGCCCGTCGGCGTCGTCCGGGCCGCCGGCCGCGCGGGCGAACGCTCCCGTATCGTCTCGCTGGGGGCACTGGCGGGCCTCGGCGGGTCACTGATCGACATGCAAACGACGGTCATCGTCGGGACACGCGATACGCGGGTGATCGACGGGCGGATGGTTCGCCCACGTGGGTATCGCGCGACCTACGACCTCGCGGCGGACTAATCGCGGTCGTCGGCACGTGCCCGAGCGATCCGGTCGGCGGTCAGCGCGTCGAGATCGATCCGTGACCCGTCGGTCGCGGCCGCGATCCGGTCGATTCCCGGCCCCTCGCCCGCGGCGACGACGATGGTCCGGTCGGCGACCGCACCGAGACGCTCGGCGGCGGATTCGAGTGCCGGCAGGGGTCGATCGGCGACGGTCGGATGACCATCGGTGACGACGACCGCAACCGTCGACCCCGCGTCGGCGTCGGCGAGCACGTCCGCGAGCGTCTGACAGCCCTCGACCAGCGGCGAGCGCTCGCCGGGAGCCAGTCCCGCGAGATAGCGCGCCGCGACGCTCACGCTGTCGGTCGGCGGGACGCAGACGCTGGCCGACTCGCCGCGCATCTCGACGACGGCGACGCGATCGCGGTCGGCGTAGGCGTCGTTCAGCGTCGCGGTCGCGACGGCTTTCGTCCGCTCGATCGCGGGCCCCATTGACGCACTCGCGTCGATCGCGATCGCGATCAGCGCGGGCGCGGCGTCGCGATCGACTGACCGGCGCAACGCGTCACGATCGACGCCGCCGGTCCGGGCCGCGGCCCGCGCGGTCGCGGCGGCGTCGACATCGTCCCCGGGAGCGGCGCGCTCGACACGGACGCGGGGGCCCGCTCCGGCGTCGGTGGTCGTCCCCGGACGATCGCCCGTCGCCTCGGCCGGCCCGACCTCGGGCACCTCGATATCGGGGCGACCGACCGAGGCGGCGGGCCGGGCGGCGGTGTGAACGCGATCACTCGCACCGTCCCGGCCGTCTGGGGCCGGCCCGTCCGAGCCATCGCGGGCCTCGTCGGTCCCCGACGCGGACGCTGTGCTGGACGCCCCCCGATCGCCGCTCCGGTCGGTGGCATCGCCGTCGTCTGGCACCGTATCGACTGTGTCGTCGGCCGATCGATTGCCGCGTTCGGACGGACGATCGCCACCGTGGTCGGGACCGCGTGCCTGTCCGGGCGTCTCGTCTGCACCGCCGCCGTCGCCCTCGCCGTCGACACTTTCGGCCCCGCCCCCCTGATCAGGGGAGGACTCGTCACTCGACTCGACGGAGTCTGCGGTCGACCCGGTGGAATCTTCAATCGTCTGGAACGGGTCGTCGGTCGACTCGAAAGGGTCTCCGCGGCGGCGATGGGCCAGCCCACGCTCCAGCGCCCAGTCCACGTCGGCCTCGATAACGGTCGAGCGCCCCGCCAGAGCGGCCCGGGCGATCGCCGCCCGCGCCGCCGCGATGTCCGCGCGATGGCCGTCGACGCCGCTGTCCGCACAGACGGCGGCAATCCGGCGTTTGTGCTCGGTCGGAAGGCCAATGTCCGCCAGTCGATCCCGTGCGGCGTCGAGATCGGTCGGCTCGGCCCGGGTGGCGTCGCCCGGCGGGTCCGCTCGCCCGAGGGCAGCGTCGATGATCCGGGCGCGCTCGTCGATGCCGTCGCTCCCGGTAACCGACACCTGGAGGGCGAACCGATCGCGGAGTTGGGGCCGGAGTCGGCCCTCCTCGGGGTTCATCGTCCCGATCAGGGTGAAATCGGCGGGATGGGTCCGGCTGAGACCGTCGCGTTCGACGCGGTTGACGCCGCTCGCGGCGGCATCGAGCAGACAATTCACCAGGTGATCGTCGAGGCAGTTCACCTCGTCGACATAAAGGATGCCACGGTTCGCCCGGGCGAGCAGGCCCGGATCGAACGACGCGTCGCCGTCCAGGGCCTCCCCGACGGCGAGCGATCCGACGATGCGGTCCCGGGTCGCACCGAGCGGGACCGTCACGACCGGGACGCGCCGGGTCTCGACGGGCGGATCGATCCGCTCGCGACACGAATCGCACTGCTCGGCCGGCGCGTCGGGCGGACAGCCGTACGGACAGTCCGCGATCGCGCGCTGGGCGGGGAGGCGCTCGGCGAGCGCGCGGACGGCCGTCGATTTCGCCGTGCCAGTTTCGCCCTCGATCAGGAGGCCGAGATCGTCGTCGACGGCGACGACTTCGAGTGCTTCCTTCAGATCGTCCTGGCCGACGATCGCGTCCCAGGCGAGGCCATCGCGAAACCCAACCATACTTGACTCAAGCCAAGCCAGGTTCAATAACCGTGCGTTCGATCGGCCTGCTCTGTGGGGCCCCCGCCGACGCGAGCACCGCCGCCGCGGCCGCCGACCGCCTCGATGCCGTCGATCTCGTCGTTCGATCGCGACTCGACGTCGAGCGCGAGGGGCGGGCGGCGGTGCTGGACGCGCTCGGCGGAACCGACGCCGCGATCGTCGACCGTCACGGCGCGGAGGCGGGATTCCCCGACGACGACCGCGCACTCGCCGATCTCGGCGATCGAACCCGGGTGATCGATCTCGGCGGGCCCGCATCGACGGTCCCGCCCTCCCTCGTCGACGGAATCGGGCGATATTTCGAGGCCGGCGGCCCGATCAACGTCGCGAACGCCGTGCGCGTGCTCGCGGCCGACTGCGGGGCGAGCGTCGCGGCCGACGACCCTCGACCGCTCCCGGACGTGGGCGCGGCCCATCCCGATCACCCGGGCGCGAGTCGCGCGACGGTGCGCGAACAGTGCGATCCGGACCGCCCGACGGTCGGAATCTGGCTGTATCCCAGCCAGTGGGCGCGGGCCGACACCGACCACATCGACCGCCTCGTCCGGGCGATCGAAGGCCGTGGCGTCGACGCCCTGCCGGTGTTTGCCGATCCCGTCGCCGACGGGGTCGACGCCCGCCAGGTCGCCCGCGAGTGGGCGGCCGAAACCGCTGTCGATGCGGTCGTCACGACGTACATGTATGCGCTCGCGATGGACGAACGGGGCGGATCGGCCGGGGGCGTGGCCGATCGCGGTCCGCCCGGCGCACTCGAAGCGCTCGACGTGCCGGTGATCCAGGCCCTCACGGCGACCCGACCGCGGGCCGCGTACGCCGACGACGATCGTGGACTGCGCGGCCACGAACTCGCACTCGGGGTTGCGCTCCCCGAACTCGACGGCGCGGTCATCACCCACCCGATCAGCGGTCGCGAACCGGTTCAGCCGGAGACGATCGCGGGCACCGCCGCACGCCACCGCCCGATCGACGAGCGCTGTGACCACGTCGCGGCTCTCGCCTGCCGATGGGCTCGACTCGCCCGGAGGCCACCTGCCGAACGTCGAGTTGCCGTCGTCCTCCACAATTACCCGCCGAGCGCCGACGGCATCGGCACGGCGTTCGGTCTCGACACGCCCGCGAGCCTCGATCGCCTCCTCGATACCCTCGCCGACCGGGGCCACGAGATCGGCGATCCGCCCGATGGCGAGGCGATCGTGCAGTCGCTGGCCGCCGACTGGACGCGCTCGCGGGAGTGGGGCGATCCGGATCGCCTGCGGGCCGACGCCGCCGGCGTGATCGATCCGGCGACCTATCGGGCCTGGTTCGACGCCCTCGACGCCGACCTCCGGGCGGCCATCCGCGACGAGTGGGGCGACCTGCCTGACGCGCCGATCGCCGTGCCCGGCCAGCGCTTCGGGAACGTTCTCGTCACGATTCAGCCACCGCGGGGCTTCGCGGCCGATCCGGAGTCGATCTATCACGACGCGACGCTGTATCCGCCACACGAGTACGTCGCGACCTACCGCTGGCTCGATCGGGGGTTCGGAGCCGACGCGGTCGTGCACCTGGGCACCCACGGCAGTCTGGAGTGGCTGCCCGGCAAGACCGTCGGCCTCGACGCCGCGAGCGCGCCCGACGGCCTGATCGATAGCGTCCCGAACGTGTATCCGTACGTCCTCAACAACCCCGGCGAGGCCGCCCAGGCCACCCGGCGGAGCTATGCCCAGGTCATCGGTCACCTGCCGCCGCCGATGGACACCGCGGGCACGCACGGCGACCTGTCCGCCCTGGCCGATCTGGCCGCACGGGCGCGACGGGAGCCCACGGACCAGCGGATCGCGACGCTGCGCGAGCGGGCCCGGTCGGCCGGCCTCGGGCCCGAACTCGACTGCTCGCTCGACGCGCCCGACGATCGCCTCGTCGCGGCCGTCCACGACTACTGTCGCGATGTCGCGACGACGCGAATCCGGATGGGCCTGCACACCCTCGGTGAAGCGCCCGCTGACGACCGCCTCGTCGGGACGCTGCTCGCGCTGGTTCGCCGGGAGAACCCGGCGGGAAGTCTCCACGCTGCCGTCGCCGACCGGATCGGGAGCGATCCCGATACGCCTCGCGTCGAGGCGGTCTGTCGCGCCCTCGTCGCAT
Source organism: Halococcoides sp. (assembly GCA_042216835.1). Classification (GTDB taxonomy): domain Archaea; phylum Halobacteriota; class Halobacteria; order Halobacteriales; family Haloarculaceae; genus Halococcoides. The sequence continues at coordinate 16,090 of JBDGTN010000140.1, read as the reverse complement.
CGCTCGCTGCGGCCGACTTCGATCCCGACGCGGCCGGTCCGCTCGCCCGCGCCGTCGCCGGAGCGCCGGCGGACGAGGCCGCCATCCGGAGCGTCCTCGAGGCGATCTGTACCGACGTGGTCGGTCGCCTGCGAGCGGCCGACTGCGAGGCCGATCGCGTCGCCGACGCGCTCGGCGGGGAGTATGTCCCCCCGGGGCCGGGCGGTGCGCCCACTCGCGGACAGCACGAGGTGCTGCCCTCGGGGCGGACGCTGTACACCGTCGATCCGCGCCGCCTGCCCGATCGGTCGGCCTGGCGCGTCGGCCAGCAGATCGCCAGCGACCTCCTCGCGACCCACCGCGAGCGCGAGGGGGCCTATCCCGAGGAGGTCGGGGCGATCGTCTGGGGGACGCCGACGATCCGCTCGCGCGGCGAGACGGTCGCGGTGATCCTCGCGCTGCTCGGCGTCGAGCCTTGCTACGACGACGCGGGCCGGATCGACGATCTCCGGGTGCTCCCGATCGAGGCCCTCGATCGCCCGCGGATCGACGTGACGGTCCGGGTGTCCGGACTCTTCCGGGACGCCCTCCCGCAGGTCGGCGGCCTGATCCAGTCGGCGGTCGCGGCCGTCGCCGATCGGGACGAGTCGCCCGACCGCAACTACGTCCGGAAACACGTCATCGAGGAGTGCCAGATGGACGGGACGACGGCCAGCGAGACCGACGCGGCGGACGCGACCACGACGAGTCCGGATGACGCGCCCGCGAGCGCCGACGACGCGGGCCTCGCCCGGGCCGGAACTGTAGCTCCCACCCGGCCGATCGATTCCGAGCACTCCGGCGATGGCCCCCGTCGCGTGTTCACCACCGAACCCGGTGGGTACGGCGCGGGCACGAACAAGGCGGTCTCGACGGGCGCGTGGTCGGATCGAAGCGACCTCGCGGACGTGTTCGCGACCTGGAGCGGGCACGCGATCGACGCCGACGGCGACGTGAGTCCCGCCGGCGACGCCGTCGAGCGGCGTCTCGCATCCATCGAGGCGACGATCAAGTGCGAGGACACCGTCGAGCAGGATCCCTTCGACAGCGGCGACTGGTATGCCTTCCACGGCGGGCTGCAGGCCGCGGTCGCCGACCGCCGTGGCGAGGCACCCGCGGCCTACGTCGGCGACGCGACCGGGACCGCTCCCACCGTCACGACGAACGACCGATACGTTCGACAGCACATGCGCGCACGCATACTCAATCCCGACTGGCTGGATAGCATGGCCGAGCACGGCTACAAGGGCGGTGGCGACCTGGCGACCGCCGTCGAGACCACGCTCGGGTGGTCGGCGACCACCGGCGCGATCGGCGATCACCTGTGGCGAACACTCGCCGAGCGGACCGCCCTCGACGACGAGCGCCGCGAGTGGCTGCTCGCGGATAACCCCTGGGCGCTCGCCTCGATCGGCGAGACGCTGCTCGACGCGATCGATCGCGGGCTCTGGGACGCCGACGCCGACGTGATCGAGCGCATCGAGGCGGCGCGTCTCGCTGCCGAGGGGGCCATGGAGGGTCGGGCGTGACCTGGGAGACCGATCTCGGTGCGAGCACCGACGCCGGCGCATCGATCGCGAGCGCGAGTCGCGAGCGGGTCGCCGAGATCGTCCCCGCGGGCGACGATCCGTTCGCGACGCGACTCCGCCGGAAGGCCGTCCACGCGACCGGCGATCCGACCGCCCGGCACCGCCTCGCGATCGACGACGGCGCGCGAGCGACCCTCGACGCTCTCCGCGATGGCGCGCCGATCGTCGTGGACGTCGCGATGGTCGCGGCCGGCATCACCGATCGCGCCCCCCACGGCCCGGTCCGGACGGCCGTCGAGGCAGGGGCCGACGCTCCCGCAGACCGCACGCGCACCGCCACCGGCATCGACCGACTGGCCGCCGACGGCGCGCTCGATGACGCGCTCGTGGTCGTGGGAACGGCCCCGACCGGTGCGCTGGCCGTGGCCGACCGAATCGAGTCCGGCGTGCGACCCGCGGCGGTGATCGCGACGCCGGTCGGCTTCGTCGACGCGGCACGGAGTCGCCGGCGGGTGCGCGCGGTCGGGGCCGACGGGGACGTGCCGACGATCACGACCTACGGCCGGCGCGGGGGGTGTGGGCTGGCCGCGGCGCTCGCCAACGAGTGCTGTCACGCCGCCGATGACTGATCCGGCCCGTCGGGCCGCCAGCGCGCCCGAACCAAGCGATCTGGCCGAGCGCCCCGACGCCGCGGTCCACGCGGTCGGCATCGGTCCCGGCGCTCGCGAGTACCTCCTACCGGTTGCCGCGCGAGCGATCGAGACCGCCGACGTGGTCGTCGGGTTCGAGAGCGTCGTCGCTTTCGTCGCCGACCTGCCGACTGGCGACGTGTTGACCTGTGGGTACGACGACCAGGCCGAGACGCTGGATCGGTTCGCCGATCGCGTCGCGGCGGGGGAGCGGGGAACGGCCGTGCTGATGGGCGATCCCAACCACTCGGGCTATCAGTTCCTCGGTCGGGTCGAGGCGGCCGTCGATGCGCCCGTCCGGGTCGTCCCCGGCATCTCAGCGATCCAGGTGGCCGCGAGTCGGGCGCGCACGCCCATCGAGGACAGCCGATTCGTCACGCTCCACCGCCGGGGATCGCTGGCGGACGACCGCGAGACGCTCCGGGAGGCCGTCGGCGCCGATCACCTGCTGGTGATTCCGCGTCCGTACGACTGGATGCCCGGCGATATCGGGACCGATCTCGTCGAGCATGGGGCCGATCCCACGCTCGACGCGCTCGTGTTCGAGCACCTGACCCACGACGAAGAAAAGCGCCACGAGACGACGCTGGGCGATCTGGCGGCCCACGCGGGCGCCGATCGGTCGGACGACTCGCCGTTTTCGAATCTCACGGTGCTGGTCGTCCGGGCGGACTGATCAGTCCGCGTCGAGGTGGGTCTCGGCCCACTCCTCCAGCGCGTCGAAGACCGGACAGAGTGCCGCGCCGCGGTCGGTCAGCGAGTAGTAGGTCGCGATCGGACGGTCCTCCAGGCGGCGATTCACCAGGCCCGCGTCCTCGAGGTCGTCCAGCACGCGCGAGAGTGTCCGCGAACTCGCGCCCGTCGATCGCTCGAGTTCGTTGAATCGCTTCTCGCCGTCCGTGAGGTCTTGCAGGACGATCAGTCGCCATTCGGAGCCGATCCGCTCGATCGCCTCGACGGCCGGACAGGCCTCCGGATTTCGGGCTGCTGCAGAGGTTTCGCTCGACTGACCGGTGGGTGACGCGTCGGCCATCTCGTGTCACACGTATCGCCGAACGAATAAGAGGGTTCGGATCCGAACCTGCTATTGCAATGCAATCGAACGCTCCGCGTCGACAGCATCGTGAGGAATCGCCTGTCTCGTCGGCGGTGATCGGCCGATGGTGAGCGCGATCGGACTGCTGATCGGACGGCTGCTCTTTGGCGGCGTGATCGCGTTCATGGGGCTGAACCACTTCCAGGACGTGGAGGGGCTGACGGCCTACGCCGAGGCGAAGGGCCTTCCGGTGCCACGCGCGACGGTCGTGGCCTCGGGAATCGCCCTGGTCGCCGGCGGTGTCGGGATCGCCATCGGTGCCTTCGCGGTCGTCGCGGGCCTGCTCGTCGCCGGTTTCCTCCTGATCGCGGCGGTGACGATGCACGACTTCTGGGCGGTCGAGGACACCCAGACCGAGATGACCCAGTTCCTCAAGAACGTTGCGCTCGCGGGTGGCGCGATCGCGATCGCGGCGACCGCGACCGACCCCTGGTCGTACGCGATCGGGATCGGCCTCGTCTAGTCGGCCGGGCCCTCGCGATCGACCACGAGAAACTCCCAGGCGTCATAGGCCAGCGCGACCGCGAGCAGGAGGGCAATCGCGATCGCCGACCGCCGGCGCGTCCGGACGGCCTCGATCGCGGCGATCGCGAGTGCCACCAGAAAGGTCGCGTGATCTGGCTGCGCGAGGTGGGCGAGTGCGCGCCGGGTCATCGATCGCGGTCGAGCGCCGACCCGTCGGCGTGATCGCCTCGATCGCGGACGAACTCGTGGGGCAGCAGATCCTCGAAGGGCTGATCGGCCAGCCACTCGACGAGTCCGACGAGTTCGTCGCTGGCGGCCTCGAACAGGCGCTCACCAATTTCGGCGGAGGCCTCGCGTTGATCGCCCAGCACGCCGCTGGCGGTGTTGTCGATCGAGTCGTAGAACGTGCGCGCGCCGTGGACCCGTCCCACCGACTGTTCGACCTCGCGGAGACCGTCCTCGCGGGCCCACTCGATGCGATCCTCGCGGACGAGATCCGGATGGAGGTGCTGGATCAGCGCGGTCTCCTTGGGCCCGCCGTGGGGGCCCGGGTGGTCGAACACCTCCTCGACGAGGTCCGGAATCGATTCGTTCCACATCCACTCGATCGCATAGCAGACTTCCTCGTTGCGAAGCGTGTGGCCGACCTCGCGGAGGTGATCGACGTTGCCGCCGTGGGCGTTGACGTAGACGATTCGATCGATGCCCTGATCGGCGATCGATCGGGTAACGCTCTCGACGTACCCCCGGAAGGCCGCGGGCGCAGCCGACAGCGTCCCCGGGAACTGGCGGTGGTGGCGGCTCATCCCGATCGGAATCGTCGGCGTGACGACCGCGTCGGTGCGCGCGGCGGCCTCGTGGGCGAACGCCTCGGCGATGAAGTGATCGGTACCTTCGGGGAGGTGCGGGCCGTGCTGTTCGGTCGATCCCAGCGGGACGAGCGCGACCGGGTCGTCGGCGAGGCGATCGCCCACGTCGGGCCAGGTCGTATCGGCGAGGTGCATATCGATCCAACTCGCCCGAGCGAGAAGAATGCACGGTCGAGACGATCGCGGGGCTGGCCACCTGTCGGCTCAGAGATCCTTCCCGCCGTTGACGTCGATCACCTCGCCGGTGATAAAGGAGGACTGCTCGCTGGCGAGGAAGCCGACCACGTCGGCGATCTCCTCGACGGTGCCGTACCGGCCCAGTGGCGTGTCGGCCTTGACGGCCTCCTCGACGCGCTCGGGGAGGTCCGCGAGCATGTCGGTTGCGACAAAGCCCGGTGCGACGCAGTTCGCCGTCGAGCCGTGATCGGCGAGTTCGAGCGCGAGCGTCCGGGTGAACCCGAAGATGCCGGCCTTCGCCGTCGCGTAGTTGGCCTGGCCCTTGTTGCCGTCCTTGCCGATGATGCTCGAGATGTTGATCAGGCGGCCGTCCGCCGCGGCGGCCAGATCGTCGTAGACGGCCTGCGTGCAATGAAAGGCTCCGTCGAGGTGCACGTCCAGCACGGTGTCCCACTGCTCGTGGGTCATCTCCTCGAAGAACACGTCCTGGTTCACCCCGGCGTTGTTCACGAGCACGTCCACGGGTCCGAATTCCTCGTGGGTCCGATCGACCATCGCCTCGACAGCCTCAACGTCGGTCACGTCGGCCGGGACCGCGATCGCTGCGCCATCCGCCGCCTCGACGCGCTCGACGGTCTCGTCGGCTTCGTCGGCCGACTGGCGATAGTTGACCACGACGTTCCAGCCACGCTCGCCGAATTCCGCGGCAATTCCACGCCCGATCCCGCGCGACGCGCCGGTGACGACTGCTGTTCGAGTCACGTCTCGACCGAGACCGACGGGCCGAATAAGGATTCCGTCGTGATGGCCGACAGACACTCCTACGCATGGAAGGTCCTAATACGGTTCGTGACGCCCGGGGACTCCGGCGTCCGCGAACGGAGCGTTCGATCGGCATCGCCGCCGGGCGATCGACGGGAGAGTGTCGGTCGCGCATGCCGGTCGCGACGGACGTGATAGCCCTGCCTCGACGCCGTCGGGCCCGTTCTCGATCCGGTCGGTCGCGAGCCCTCAGGCGTCGGCGCGTGACTCCCTCCCAGCGTCGCTCCGACCGATCTGCTCGCGACCGGGGCGACGGGAGAGCCGCGGTCCTCGATCCATCCCCCGGCTCGCGTGGACGTTGACTGTCGTTGAGAGCCCCTCGGACCGGTCGTGGCTGGCAGATTCGGGGTCGTCGCTCCCGACCGCCTATTTTTTGATCCCGGTCCGAGTGCGTTCGATATGGGTGAGGAGTCGTCCGATCGTGCGACCAACGGAACAGGCAGTGACACACCTCACGAAGAGTCCGGCGAGGTCGAGACGGAACTCTCGCGGGACATGAGTCTGTTCGACATCACGTTCATCGGCGTCGGTGCGATGATCGGGGCCGGCGTCTTCGCGCTCACCGGCTTTGCGGCCGGGTATGCCGGGCCGGCACTGATTTTCGCGTTCGCCCTGAACGGGTTCGTCGCGCTGTTCACGGCCGTCTCGTATGCCGAACTCGGGGCGGCGTTCCCGGAAGCGGGTGGGGGCTATCTCTGGGTCAAAGAGGCACTCGTCGATCCCAATGGCTTCTATGCCGGGTGGATGTCGTGGTTCGCCCACGCCGTCGCGTGCTCGCTCTATGCGGTGACCTTCGGCGTGTTCCTCTCGAAGTTTCTGATCTACAGTGGCGTCCTCGCGGAGGGATTTCAGCTTCTGGGATTCATCGGCCGGGGGCTTCTCGACAAGATTCTGGCGGTCCTGATGATCTCGCTGTTCGCCTACATCAACTATCGCGGGGCCGAGGAAACCGGCAAGGCCGGTGTCGTGGTGACGATCATCAAGGTCCTGATCCTCGGGATCTTCGTCGTGTTCGGCATTCTCGCCACGATTCACACCCCGAACTGGCCGGCGAAGTTCCTCGCCCATCCCGGGTTCGCACCCAACGGGATCGTCGGCATCATCGGCGCGATGGGATTCACGTACATCGCCTTCGAAGGCTACGAGATCATCGTCCAGTCCGGCGAGGAAGTCGTCGATCCAGGGCGGAACGTCCCGAAGGCCGTCTTCTACTCGCTGGCGATCGTCGTCCCGATCTACATCCTCGTCGCCGTTGCCGCGATCGGCGGGATCGAGACGATTCCCGAACTGGCGGCCGACGCGGGCGTTCCAGCCGACGCTCCCACCTGGAAGTTGCTCGGCAATCTCGGCGAACTCGGCATCATCGAAGCGGCCGGTCAGTTCGTGCCCTATGGGATTCCACTCCTGCTGGTCGCGGGGCTGACGGCGACGATGAGTGCGCTGAACGCCACGGTCTACTCCTCGTCGCGGGTCTCGTTCGCGATGGGACGAGACAGGGCCCTCCCCGAGATTTTCAGCGCAGTCCACCCCGAGAAGCGAACGCCCCACTGGGCAATCGTCCTCTCGGCGGTGCTCATCGCGATAATGGCAGTCTCCCTGCCGATCGAGGCCGTCGCGGCGTCGGCGGATATCATGTTCATCCTCCTGTTCGTGCAGGTCAACTGGACGGTCATCAAGATGCGCAAGACCCACCCCGACCTGCCGCGCACCTACGAGGTCCCCTACATGCCGTGGCCACCACTGATCGGGATCGTGCTCCAGCTCATTCTGACGCCGTTTCTCATCCGGGCACTGGGACTCCAGCTGTTCGGTATTGGCCACAGCAATCACGGCCTGATCGCGCTCGTGACGACGGCCGTCTGGATGGGGCTAGGCCTCCTGCTGTATTATGGGTACTCACGGCGCAAGGAGGTCGAAAAGATCGAGGAGGAAACGCCAACCGTCGCAACCGAGCAGGCACCCGCCGAGAAACGCCGGGAGCGCAAGCAACGGATCCTCGTTCCGGTGGCGAACCCGGCGACCGTCGAGCAGTTGATGCGGTCGGCGCTGGATCTCGCCGAGGACCGCGATGCCGAAATCGAAGTCGTCAGCGTCGCGACGGTGCCCCAGCAGACGCCACTCTCGGAGGGGCGCCAGTTCGTCGAAAAAGAACGGGCCGTCATCGACCAGGCGATCGACTTCGCGGACGACGAACGCCCGGCGGTCCCGGTGAGTGGCAAACTCCGCATCGGCCACGACGTCTCGAAAGCGATCCTGAACACGATCGAACAGGACGACATCGATCTCGTGTTGCTGGGCTGGCGGGGCCGGAGTCGCCGTCGCGACTTCGTCCTCGGCAGTAATGTCGACGACGTGGTGACCAAGGCCCGGTGTGACGTGCTGGTCGAACGCATCGGCCCCGCCGCCGACCGCGAGTCGATCGGGAGCGTGGACTCGATCCTCCTGCCGACGGCCGGCGGTCCCCACGCCGACTTTGCGACCGAGAGCGCGCGTGCTATCGCCCGGCGGAATGATGCCCGGATCACGGTGCTCTACGTTCGGTCGACCGATGCAGATGGTGACGACAGCGCACGATCGATCCTCGATTCGACCGTCGCTGAACTGGACGACGTCGAGGCGACGACGGAAATCGTCGAGGGGACGGATATCGCCGACGCCATCGTCGAGGAAACAGCCGACCACGATCTGACCGTCATCGGAGCGTCCCGGGAGGGGCTCCTCCAGCAGGTCGTCTTCGGGGCGATCCCCGAAGAGGTCGGCCAGCGGGCCCGGAGTACCGTCATCATGGCAAAACGCGACCTCGGGATCACGTCCCGCGTGACCCGGTGGTTCAGGAATCGCCGCTCGTAACGTCGCTGGTCACCCGTCAGGACTGCTCCCGTCCGGGAGACCGACTCACTCCGGCGTTCCACCCGTGAATTCCTCGATGACAGCTTCTGTCGCCCCGATCCGCGAGAAGACGGTGACGAGGTCACCGGCGTGAATGACCGTTTCCCCCCGGGGAGTGAGTACCTCGTCATTCCGCTCGACGGCGACGACCAGGATGTCCTCATCGAGGAGTCCTGCCTCGTTCGCCTCTTCGATCGTCATCTCGGCGATCGGCGCGGTCTGGGTCACCGTGATTTCGAAAATCTCTGCATCCCCTTCGAGGTCCATGAAGTCCTGAATCGATGGGCGCTGCATCGCGCGGACGAGATACTCGGCGATCAGCCGCTGGGGGTTCTCGAGGACGTTCGCGCCGATCTGTCGGAAGAGATTCATGTGCTCGTGGTTCTGGACGACCGACACGAGCGAGGGGATGTCGAGTTCCTGGGCGAGCAACAGCACCATCATGTTGGTCGCGTCGGACTCTGTCGTGGTGATGATGGCGTCGGCGTCGTCTGCCCCGGCGTCGATCAGGGTGTCCTTGACGGTCGCGTCGGCGTTGATCATCAGACAGTCGTACTCTCGACCGATCGCGTCCGCCACGTCGGGATCGCGTTCGAGGACGACGACCTCGTGACCGCCAGCCGTGAGCAAGTCGATCACCTGAAAGCCGATCTGGCCCGCGCCGACGACGATGACGTACATACGAGACCGAGACGCGGGCGGCGGCTAAGTCCTTGCGTTCTCTGGAGGGGCGTCTCGACGCCTGGCGATGGCCTCGATGCCGACACTCGCGACGAACAGGAGCAGGTACGCGCCGGCGAGACCGATCGTCACGGGGTTTCGTCCGAAGAGGGCGATGGCCACGATCACGAGCGGCCCACTGATGAGAAGGGCGTCGAAGATGCGGCTGTCCGGCCCGAACGAGACGACGTGATCGACGAGCGGGAAGTCCGTGAAATGCATCGTTTGCGGTGATCACTCCGTCACATATCCCCCGACACTGCCGATGACGCCCCTGAGCAGGACGAGCACGGGGATGATCTCCAGTCGCCCGATCCACATGTTGAACAGAAACATCACCTTCGTCACCGTCGGCATCGCTGGCCCCGTAATCCCGGCGGACAGCCCCACGTTCCCCTGGGCGCTCGCCACCTCGAACACCACGTTGGCCAGGGTGTATCCGCGATCGGCCATCGGGAGCGCAACGAGGAGGACGACGGTCCCGACAATCAGGAAGACGAGCCAGAGGAACGTGATGATCGCCGCCTCCTCGACCTCCTGGGCGGCCTCCTCGTCGGAGAGTACCCGGCCGTCGATGCGGAGGTGGCGGACCGCGTTGCTGGGATAGAAGACGCCTCCGATCCGGAAGGAGATCCCCTTCGTGAGGGTGATCGCCCGGATCAACTTGATACCGCCGACGGTCGACCCGGCAGCGGCTCCGATCACCATTCCGCCCGTGACGACGAGCTGTGATTCGGGAGACCATCGGCCGAGCGCGACGTTCGTCGCGTCCACGGCGGTCTGGAAGCCGGTACAGGACGCCGCCGAGACGAACTGGAACAGGCCGTAGCGCACGGCAGACACGACCGATCCGTACGTCCCGTTCAACACCAGGAGACCGACGAGGGTCGCCGCTCCGAGACCGAAGTACCCGAACACCCAGCGCGTCTGCGGATCGGTGTAGAGGTTCTTCAGGTCACCCTGGAGGATGAGGTAGTGGATGGGAAAGGCGATACTCCCGAGAATCATCACGGGGATGAGCGCGAAGTCGATGGCGACGCTGTCGTAGGTCGCGATGCTCTGATCGGTGATACTGAATCCACCGGTCGCCAGGCCCGTCATCGCGTGGTTGATCGCGTCCCAGATCGGCATCCCGGCGACCCAGAGGAGGAGTATCGAGACGAACGTGAACAAAAGGAAGATCCACCAGATCGTTCGAACCGTCGAGACGATGCTCGGATGGATCTTCTCGGATCGGGCCTCGCTCTCGTAGAGCGTGAGCGAACCGCTGCCCGGTCGGGCGAGGATGGCCGTCGTGAGCACGATCACGCCGACGCCACCGACCCACTCGATGAGCGACCGCCACCACTGGAGAGCGTGGGGAATCTCGCCCTCGTGGACCGTCATGGTCAGTCCGGTGCCCGTAAAGCCACTCATGCTCTCGAACAGGCCATTGAGGGGATTCAGAAACGCGGCGAGTGTCCGGGTGTCTGCACTCGCCGGCACGGCAAGGACGGCGGGATCGAGGTCGACCGTCCACGCCGTGAGCAAGAACGGAAGTGATCCGAACAGGGCGACGAAAAACCAGCCGGACGCCGCGATGATCATCCCGTGAAGGCGGCCGGGATCGGCCGCGTTCGCGTATCTGTATCCGAGACCACGTCCGATACCGAACGTGAGAGTTCCAGCGACGACGAATGCCGGGACGACGTAGTATTCGCCCCACAGTAGAGCAACGAGTATCGAGAGAAGCATGAGTCCCGAGAGGGCTTGCAACATGCGCCCGAGGTCCCGGGCGATCGTCCCAACCTTCTGAACCATCTACGCCGAACGTTTCGCGACGCAGTTCATATATTGTCGTGATTTCGCTCCGACGGTCCGACACCACTCGATTCGATCGACAGACGGGACCCGACCCGTCGAGACCGCGGATTTTTGCTCGCGCATGCCTAGAGTATCTCGATGGCAGAGTCGGCCCCCGATCCGGCGGCATTCGCGGCCCTCGGCGAGCGCGTCCGCTCTGCGCTGTCCGATCGCGGGTTCAGGACACCGACCGAGCCACAGCGCCGGGCGATCGGCCCGATCGCGAACGGCGAGCACACGCTGGTCGTCGCGCCGACGGGCACCGGCAAGACCGAGACCGCAATGTTGCCGGTCTTCGATGCGCTCGACGGCACCGATCGGTTCGGCATCGGCGCACTCTATGTCACGCCGTTGCGCGCGCTGAATCGTGACATGCGCGATCGACTGGAGTGGTGGGGTGACCGGCTGGATCTCGACGTGCAGGTCCGCCACGGCGACACCGGCGATTACCAGCGCCGCCAGCAGGCGACCGACCCGCCGGACGTGCTCGTCACGACCCCCGAGTCGCTGCAGGCCATGCTCACCGGCGAGCGGATGCGCGAGGCGATCGCCGACGTGTCGCATATCGTCGTCGACGAGGTCCACGAACTCGCGGCCTCGAAACGCGGCGCGCAACTCGCAGTCGGTCTCGAACGCGTCCGGGAGGTCGCCGGCCCGAGCCAGCGGATCGGCCTCTCGGCGACCGTCGGCGATCCCGATGCGGTGGGCGCCTTTCTCACCGGCGATCGCGGCTGTCGCGTCGTCGCGATCGACGTAGGGTCCCGCCTCGTGGTCGAGGTGGTCCAGCCCGATCCGACCGAGCGGGACGAACGACTCGCCGCGGCCATCGGGACCGATCCCGAGACCGCGAGTCACGTGCGGGTGATGGCCGACCGCGTTGCGGACAATCGCGGGACGCTCGTTTTCGTCAACACGCGCTCGACGGCCGAGGCGCTCGCAGCCCGATTTACCCGCCTCGCCGACACCGACGCCGGGCCCGCGGTCGACGTGGGCGTCCACCACGGCTCGCTCGCCCGCGAGGCCCGCCACGATGTCGAGGACGCGTTCAAGGCGGGCGATCTCGACGGGCTGATCTGCACGTCGTCGATGGAACTCGGGATCGACGTGGGTCACGTCGATCACGTCGTCCAGTACCGCAGTCCGCGCGAGGTGCGCCGCCTCCTCCAGCGGGTGGGGCGGGCGGGCCACCGCCGCGACCAGGAGTCCCGGGGCACGGTCGTCACCGATCGCCCCGAGGACACCCTCGAAGCGCTCGCGATCGGCCGGCGCGCCCACGCCGGGTTGGTCGAACCCGCGAAGATCCACCACGGGAGTCGGGACACGCTGGCCAACCAGATCGCCGGTCTCGTCATGGATTTCGGCGATATTGACGCCGCACGCGCTTTCGAGATTCTGCGTCGAGCGACGCCGTTTGCCGACATCGATCGCGAGACCGTGCGCGCGATCGTCCGCCAGCTCGCCGACAACGACGTGGTCTGGCTCGACGAAGGCGACGATCGGATCTCGAAGCGATCGGGCACCTGGCAGTACTTCTACGAGAACCTCTCGATGATCCCCGACGAGGCGACCTACGACGTGCGCGATCAGACCGCCGGGCGACAGGTCGGCACGCTCGACGAGGAGTTCGTCCGCCAGACCACGCCCGGCACGACGTTCGTCCAGCAGGGCCGCCTCTGGCGAGTTGCCGAGATCGACGACGACAGCGAGACGGTGACGGTGACGCCGATCGAGGATCCCGGCGGCGACGTGCCCGCCTGGACGGGCCAGGAGATTCCCGTGCCCGAACCGGTCGCCCGCGAGGTCGGCGAGATGCGCCGAATCGTGACCGACCAGTTCGCGGCGGGCGGGTCGACGCCCTCGATCGCCGCGGATCTCGCCGACCGGTATCCCGCCGATTCGGCGACGATCGAGCGCGCGATCGCCGATCTGCGCGAGCAACCCTCGCCCGTCCCAACCGACGAGACGGTGACGATCGAGGGATCGGGCCGCGAGGTTTCGATCGTCGCCCATCTCGGGCATCTCGGCGCGGCGGCACTCGGGCGCGTCGTCGCCGCCCTGCTCGGCCAGCAGACCGGGAGTTCGATCGGGATGGACGCCGATCCCTACCGGATCGACCTCGAACTCCCGCCGCGGGCCGACGCCACCGACGTGCGACGGGTCCTCGAAGAGACCGATCCCGATCACGTCCGGCCCCTCCTGGAGTTGAGCGTCGAGGGCGCGGACGCTCTGGCCTTCCGCCTGCAGACGGTCGCGCGCACCTTCGGCGCGCTCAAGGACTGGCGAACGAGTGGATCGGCCCGGATCGGCGGCGACCGGCTCCACGACGCCTTCGCGGACACGCCGATCTACGAGGAGGCCATCCGGGAGTTCTTCCACGAGGAACTCGACGCCGACGCGGCCGCCGCCACGCTCGAGGCAATCCAGTCCGGCGAGCGCGATCTGGCGATCGTCCGCGAGCGAACGCCGATCGGAACGGCGGGCCGGGAGGGGTACAGCGAGTTCCTCCGCCCCGAGGAGGCCGACGCCGACGTGATCGAGACCCTCAAGGACCGCATTGCCGAAGACGAAATTCGGCTGTTCTGTGTCCACTGCGAGGACTTCGAGCGCCGCAAACCGGTCAAGCGCGTGCGCGACCAGCCGGAGTGTCCCCGGTGTGGCTCGACCCGGATCGCCGCGTGCAATCCCTGGGACGAGGCGACGCCCGCGGCGGTGCGCGCGACCGACAAAGACGACGAGCAACAGCGCGCCACCCGGCAGGCCTTCCGCCGGGCCGATCTGGTCCAGAGCCACGGCAAGCGCGCGGTGATCGCGCTCGCGGGCCGTGGGGTCGGGCCCGAACACGCCGCGCGCATCATCAACAACTGGCGCGAGGACGAGGACGCGTTCTACCGGGACATCCTCGAACGGGAGCGCGAGTACGCGCGGACGAAATCGTTCTGGGATTGACCGGGATACAACGCTGTTATATGAGTAACTGGTAACCTTGCGAGTCACCAAGCGCCGCCAATGAGAGACGATGCATGGGTGATGGTCGGAACCGCGATCGATGCGGACCAGGAAAATCAGCCGATCGATACCGTCTGTGAGGGCGATAACGGACTGACGCCCGCCAGGACGAACGGTCCAGACAATGCTTGGCCGATTCTGCCCACCGCGGGTGACCGGCAATGGTGACGACGACGGTCGCACTCGGCGTAACGCTGGCCGTGCTGGTCGGCTTTTCGGCGATCGGCCTCTGGGCGGCCCGTGGCGGCCCAAACACGGCGGAGGCGCTCATCAGCGCCCGGAACTCGACGGGGCCGCGGCGGACGACCGCGACGCTCGTCGCCTCGGTCATGGGCGTCTGGATCCTCCTGGCCGCGCCGGAGGCGGGCGCAAGCTTCGGGATCGCCGCCGTGATCGGCTACGCCATCGGCGAGGCGCTGCCGATGGCCGCGTACGCCACACTTGGCCCGCGCATCCGGACGGTGATCCCCGAGGGCCACAGCCTCACCGAATACGCCCACGTACGCTACGGCACGGCGATGTACCTGTTCGTGTTGCTGGTGAGCGGCCTGTACATGTTCGTGTTCGTCGCGGCCGAACTGACGGGGATCGCGAGCGCGCTCAGCCTCGTCGCCGACGTGCCACAGTACCAGACGGCGATCCTCGTCGGCGGATTCGTCCTGCTGTATACCAGCTACGGCGGACTGCGGGCGTCGATCGTCACCGACTCGGTTCAGGCGCTGTTCGTCGGGCCACTGCTCGTCGCGACGTTGATCGGTGCCGTGCTCGCACTCGGCGGGCCCGGCGAGATCGTTTCGAGTGTCCAGACCACTCAGCCCCAGTTGCTCGATCCAGGCTTCTGGCCGGGCCTGCAGTTTGGGATCGCGCTGGCGTTTGCGATTCTCGGTGCGGAACTGATCAACCAGACCTGGTGGCAGCGGATCTACGCGGCCCGTGACGACGAGACCGTTCGGTCGAGTTTCCATCGCGCGACGGTGCTCAACGGGGTGATCGTCTTCGTCGCCGCGCTGTTTGGGATCCTCGCGATCGCGGGGGCGGACATCGTCACGGATCCGACCAGTAGCGCGTACAACGCCGACATCGCACTCTTTGTCCTGCTCGAATCGGCGTTCCCCGAGTGGATCACGCTCGCGGTCGTCTTGCTCGCGCTCGTGCTCGTCATGAGTTCGACCGACTCGCTGTTCAACGCCCTCGCCAGTGTCGTCACCGCGGACTTGCCGCGCGTGCTGGACGATCCCAACGATCGGACACTGCGCATTGGCGCGCGCCTCTTGACGATCGGCGTTGCGCTCGCGGCGATATACGTCAGTCTCCGCGCCCGTAGCGTCCTGCGACTGTTCTTCCTCGCGGATCTGCTCGGCGCGGCGATGGCGGTCCCACTCCTCTATGGGCTCTACTCGCGTGGACTCTCCGGGCGGGGTGCGCTCGTTGCTAGTCTGTGCGGACTCGCCGTCGGACTGGTCTTCTTTCCGGATTTCGCGGGCCTCGTCCGGTCGATCCCGGGCCTGGGAGCGGTCCTGCCCGCCCCCGATCAGCTCTACCTGCGCGCGTTCGGTGGGGCCTTCCTGACTTCGTCACTGATGACTGCCGTCGCCGCGCGAGTCGGGTCCGCGACGTTCGATCACGACGAGTTGGCCACCGAGATTCGGCGTCTCGACGACCCGGCGACCGACGGTGGCGAGCGCTAGATCTCGGACGCCTTCCTCGAGGCCGGAATTACGAGGACCGATTGTTCGATCCGCTCGCTCGCGATCCCACCGATCACCGCCCCGGTCGGACATCGTGGCGGCCGATATCGGTTAGTAATGTCCCAGTGTCCCAACCGCGTCGGCGACAATCCACAGTTCCCACCCCTCTGATGCCGTCCGTGTCTGACACTACAACCGCTACCAAACCGGTTGGTGTCATCGATCGGTTTTTTCGCGGGCGAGGTAATTTGTTCGAAACGATGGGCACCCCGAATGGCAA
>JBDGTN010000097.1:20654-31779 GCA_042216835.1 Halococcoides sp. | reverse complement strand
GTAAAATTCGATCAGGGTGTCCTCGCGCATCGCGTCGAGATCGACCGAGTGATACACGTTGACGAATCCGCCCGATTCGCGGTCCAGCGCGAGGACGACCTTCATCCAGAACGCCGCCGCGCCGACGAACAGCACGACGCCGGAGGCCAGGCCGACGCCGATCGCGGTCGTCAGCATCAGGCTCCCCAGGCCCACCAGCGGGAGCACCGCAGCGAGGACGATGCCAGCCGCGGTGCCGTAGAACAGGTGCATGGCCATCCCGGGCATTTTGTACGCCTCGGGCTCGTCGTCACCGAGGTATTTCGCGACGAACACCGCCGTCGGAGGCGGCGAGTCGTCACCGAGCGTCATCATGACCATCGTCATGACGATCGTCGCGAGCAGTCCACCGATCAGTCCGCCGAGGATCGTTATCTCAACCATGGGAATCACGCGCGGTCGCCCGTCGCGTACTCGTACCGAGTGGATACAGCGGGTAATACGCTGTTGAGGTGTGTGAAACGGGATTACCCGATCCTCAGGTGGAGTTTTATGAGCTCCGGACACACCAGCGAGCGTGACCCGACTCGACCTGCTCGACATCGACGACATTCCCGAGGCGTATCATCACCTGTTCACCGAGGACTATCTCGGCGATCGCCACATCTTCCGCGTGTGGGCGCACAACCCCGAGATTTTGGAGGCCACGCTGGAGTATCTGAACACGCTCTACGACCAGCTGACGCCCCGCACCAAAGAACTCGTCATCCTCACCGTCGCCCGCGCCCATCGGGCCGAATACGAGTTCCACCAGCACGTCGACATCGCACGCCCGAAGGGCGTCACCACGGCGGAAATGCGTGCGATCGGTGGCGACGACTTCTCGGTGTTTCCCGACGAAGAGTTCGTCTTGCTCCAGTACGCTCGCGCGGTCGCGAACGGGACCGTCACCGACCAGATTCACGACGCGCTCGCGGCGGTGTACGACCCCGGCGAGATCGTCGCCGTTGGCTTGCTCGTCGATTTCTACGTCGGACTCTGTAACTACGTCGCGTCGGTGGATCTGCCCTTCGAGGGCGGCGAATTCGTCGGCTGGACGCCCCCGGACGAGCGCATCGCGGACTTCTTCGCCGACTGATGGACGTTCCCGTTCGCCCCCGTGTCTTCCTCGCCGCCGGCATCACCGCCTCGGCGGGCATGGTCGCGGTCTCGGGAGCGACGCCCGCGTTCGGGGCCGACGCGCTCGCGGCGTTCCCGACCGCCCAGTTTCTCGCCCACTGGTGGATCTTCCCCGCCTCGATCCTGTTTGCGACGATCGCGCTCGCGGCGGGCGTCTCGGGCGCGCTGTTTTTCAGCCCGTTTTTCATGCTCGCGGTCGGCCTCTCGCCGGCCCAGGCGATCGGAGCGGGCCTGCTCACGGAGGTGTTCGGCATGGGCAACGGGCTCCGCTCGTACGTCAAGCAGGGCGTCGTGGACTACGACACCGCGAAGTGGCTGCTCGCCGGGGCGGTGCCCGCGACGGTCGTCGGAGCCCTGCTCGCTCACGCGGTCGACCCCACGCTGCTCAAACTCCTGTTCGGGGCGGGACTCGTCTTGCTCGGCGCGTTTCTGGTGTATTACGACCCGCCGGAGGACTGCGACCCGGGCGCGTGTGAGGGCTCGTTCCTGGAGGCGAAAAATTCCGGTCGGGGCACGACGACGATCCAGGCCGCCGACGGCGAGACGTTCACCTACGACACGTGCTGGCGTCCGCCGGGACTCTCACTGGCGACGATCGGCGGGTTCATCACTGGCCTGATCAGCGCGGGCCTGCCCGAAATCGTCACGACGCAGTTGATCGTGCGGTGCCGACTACCGCCCCGGGTCGCCGTCGCGACCAGCGTCTTCACGCTCGGCATCGCCGCCGGTCGACTTCGGTGTTAATATCCGTGCTGTGGATTTCAGTCGCGACCAGCGTCTTCACGCTCGGCATCGCCGCCGGTGCGGGAGCGCTCGTCCACGCACTGTCGGCGACACCGGTGTGGTTCGCCGTCGCGTGGTCGATCCCGGGCGTGCTCGTCGGCGGCACGATCGGCACGCGCGTCGGCAAGTACGTCCCGAGCGATCTGATGGAGATCGGGCTGGGCATCGTCTTCGCGCTCGTCGGCGCGCTCGTCCTCGGCGTCGAACTGCTCGCCTGAGACAGATATAGTGTGGCTCCGACCGTTTTGTCGGGCCGGCACCATCTGTTCGATCAGATGCCCACCGTCGCACTCGACACCACGATCGACGCCCCGATCGATCGCGTCTTCGATCTGGCTCGAACCGTCGAGATCCATACCGAGACGATGGGCCATTCCGAAACTGCTGTGGCCGGGACCACGACGGGACAGCTTGCACTGGGCGATATCGTCACCTGGCGAGCCACTCACATCGGAGTCGTGCTGCATCTCACCGTGAAAATATCGGCTATGGACCGACCCGAGTATTTTCGAGACTGCCAGGTCGGAGGCCCGTTCGCAGAGCTCGTTCACGAGCACGACTTCGAGCGACTCGGGCCCGAGCGAACCCGAATGACGGACCGATTTCGGTTCGCGTCCCCGTATGGCGTTCTCGGGGGTCTCGTCGATTCGATCGTTCTGAAGCGGTACATGCGGCGACTCATCGCCGTCCGGAACCGGACACTCGCTTCGATCGCCGAACGTCATCCAGACGACGCGGTTCCCTGAGAACGCTCTCGACGACGCATCCTGACGATCGGGTGGAACACTCCCAGTCCAGAGGGTCCTTCAGAGACGGTCACGGTCGACTAACCGTGACGTGAGGTACCGTTTTCCGTGGCCCGCTCGCAGATGCTTCGTATGAGTGAGGACTTCGATCTGACCGCCCCCGAACTCGCACCCGAGGACCTGCTCGTGCTCGACGATCCGCGGTATTCGCCCGATAGCGTCGCGCTCGTCACGGGTGCGGCGTCGGGCATCGGCCAGGCGACCGCCGTGGCGCTCGCCGCGAACGGACTGACGGTCGTCGGCGCGGACGTGGACAGTGCGGGACTCGACGAGACGGCCGCGACGATCGACGA
Organism: Halococcoides sp.; assembly: GCA_042216835.1. Classification (GTDB taxonomy): domain Archaea; phylum Halobacteriota; class Halobacteria; order Halobacteriales; family Haloarculaceae; genus Halococcoides. The sequence continues at coordinate 28,739 of JBDGTN010000097.1, read as the reverse complement.
GTTCGATCTTCCAGGGCCGTATCACCCGGTCGAAACGGATCTCACCGACGATCGCGATGTCGCGGCGGTCGTCGAGGCCGCTGCCGACCAGGGTGATCTGCGCTACGTCGCGAACATCGCCGGGATGCAACACATCGACTCGATCGCGGAGTTCCCGATGGAGAAATACGACCTCCTGACGGACGTGATGCTCCGGGCGCCGTTTGCCGTCACCAAACACGCACTCCCGCATATCGAGGCGACCGACGACGGCGTCGGTGCGATCGCGAACATGTCTTCGGTTCACGGCCACTACGCGACCCAGGCCAAACCAGCCTATATTACGGCCAAACACGGGATCACGGGACTGACCCGCGCGATCGCCGCCGAGGGCGAGGGTGCGCGTCGGGCCTTCTCGGTCTCGGTTGGCTACGTGCTGACGCCGCTGATGGTCGATCAGATCCAGGACACCGCCGAAGAGCGCGGCATGAGCGAGCGAGCGGTCGTCGAAGACGTGATGCTCGGCCAGGCCCGCCGGAAAGAGATGATGACGCCCGCCGAGGTGGCGAATCTGTTCGTCTTTGGCTTCTCGTCGCACGCCAGCCACCTCAACGGCGCGGACCTGCTGTTCGACGGCGGGTACACCCACACCTATGCGTGAGCCCTGCGATGGGTCCGCGATGAGGGACCGATGAGCGACCCGACACGCGTGGCGATCGCCTGCCAGGGCGGCGGGAGCCACACGGCCTACACTGCGGGTGTCCTCGAAGAACTGTTCCGCGAGTGCGACTGGGACGACGAGTTCGAACTCGTCGGGTTGAGCGGCGCCTCCGGCGGCGCGTTCAACGCGCTCGCCGCGTGGTACGGGTTCGTCAGCGACGGGCCAGACCGCGCCGCGGATCTCGTCGACGCGATCTGGACCGATCTCGCCGCGACCGAATTCGGTGATCGGATGCTGAACGCCTGGCTCAAGCAACTCAACAGTCTCCAGGCCGCCGGGGTTCCCCTCCCGGAGGTGAGCCCCTACGACGTGCCCGGCGAGGAGATCGGCAAGACCCGCATCCGCGAGGTGCTGGAGACCCACGTCGACTTCGAGGAAATCGAGGCGTTCTGTGCGGCCGATGCCCCCGAACTCGTCGTCGGCACGGTCAACGTCAACGCGGGCGTCTTCGAGACCTTCGTCGACGAGGACGTGACCGTCGAGGCGGTACTCGCCTCCGCGGCAGTCCCGAACGCCTTCCAGGCGGTCGAAATCCACGGCCACTACCACTGGGACGCCCTCTTCAGCCAGAACCCGCCGATCAACGATCTCATGAACCAGTCACCGGCACGCAAGCCCGAAGAACTCTGGATCATCCAGGTCAATCCCCAGGAGTTCGAGGGCGAACCCACCAGCGTCGAGGCGATCGCCGACCGGCGCAACGAACTGTCGGGCAACATCTCGATGAACCAGGAGCTCCGGTTCGTCGAGCAGGTCAACGAGTGGATCGAGGACGGCCGTCTGTCAGACGAGGAGTTCTCGAAGACCGCGATTCACCGCATCGCGATGGGCGAGCGGTTCCACTGCTCGACGAAGATCGATCGCGATCCGGAGTTCATCGCGGAGTTGCAGGCGCTCGGACGGGAGCGCTGTGGCGACTTTCTCGACGAGCGGTGAGCTCTCGACCGCTCACGATCGGCCGGGTTCGTCCGCGGCGTCCCGGTCGCGCTCGACTGGCGATTCGCTCGCGTCGATCGCGTCGAGTAGCCACGCACTCGCCCCATCGAGGGCCTGTTCGTCCGATCACTCGGCTTGATCCGATTGTGTCGGCGGTCCCGGTCGGGATCACAGCCGACCTGCACGTCGAACCGGTCGCGCGCTGTGGCCAGCGCGTCGGTCACGTTCGCCTCGGGTTCGACGGTATAGAGCAGTCGCGAGGCGATCTCGCCCGCAACGTCCGCGGCGACCGTCTCGTCCATCGCACGCATTTCCCCGGGAATGCCCGAAAGGACGAACACCGAATCGACGGGACAGCCTGGGGCGAGGCCGGCGGGGTTCGAGAGCGGCGTCGCGCCCTCGGGGATCGACGCGTCCGTCTGGGGGGGTCGATCTCCAGGGCCGGCACGCTTTCGCCCACGTTTTCGGGCCGGTCCTCGACCTCCCGGAGTGCCATCTCGCTTGCGACCATCTCGCGATCGAAGGCGTCGGCGACCGCGACCATCGTCACGTCGTCGGGTATCCCACCGATCCCGCCAGTGACGATCACGGCGTCGAAGGTCGCGTGATACGCCCGAACGCGGTCGGCGATCACCGCCCGCTCGTCGGGAATCGTCAGACTCCGGCGGACGGCGACGCCCCGATCGGTCAGCGGTGTGGCGAGCCAGGTGGCGTTCGTGTTCCCGGTGTCGCCGGCCAACAGTTCCTCGCCGACGGTGAGGATGGCGACCTCTATCGCCTGTCGCTCGGCGTCCCACGCCCCTCGACGTGTCGTCCGATTGGACCAAAGCGACGATTTGAGTCCGTTTTGCTATTCTCGCGCTCGAAGGTTCGTCACTTGCAGTTCAGATTCCAGCACGTCCGTCTCGAAAGCGGCGTCGGCGACCACGAATTCTTCGTCGATCGTCTGTGCCGTCGCGGCGACGATTGCGTCACGGTGGGACAACCGATCGCCTGTCGACATCACCTGGTCCTGGAGTCGGACCGCATCGAGAACGATTTCTTCGGTCACGGCCACAGAGTGGATCCCACCGAACTGGGTGCGGACCGCATCGATATCCGTCGATCCGGCGCCAATCTTTCCGTCGATGACTTCGTAGACGCAGATCGTCGAGGTCGAGAACGGTTCACGACCGTCGAGGTACTCGACGGCGTGATCGACTCCCTGGAGCATGTCGATGATCGTCGAGCTATCGAGGACCGTCATCGGGGCCACTGCTCTCGGGATTTTCGGATCCGATCTTTGGCGCGTTCCGCGTCCGCCTCGCTCCACGCACCGATGTCCACCGGAGATTCGTCGACCGTGACGCGCTGGAGAAACTCGTCCCAGGTCTCGTCAGACCGCTTGAGGCGATCGAGTCGCTCTTTGGTGGCTGCGTCGACTGGAATCGACGTTCGACCCATACAAATTCATAGTGAATTCATCCTCTTGTAGATTGGGTCTGGATTCACTCCGAGTGTGCGCCGGGATTGGTCACCGCACCGTTGGCCGCCGAGTCGAACAGGTCACCGTACTTCCGAAGGACGCCGCCCTCGTACTGCCGATCGGGGGCCTCGAACTGTTCGCGCCGTCGATCGAGTTCCGCCTCGCTCACGTCCAGATCCAGTCGGCGCTCGCCCACGTCGACCACGACGCGATCGCCGTCTTCGAGCAGGCCGATCGGGCCGCCGACGGCCGCTTCGGGGGCGACGTGGCCGATCGAGAGCCCACGCGTCGCGCCGGAAAACCGGCCGTCGGTGATCAGCGCCACGTCGTCGGCGTGGCCCTGGCCGGCGACCGCCGAGGTGACGCCGAGCATCTCGCGCATACCGGGGCCACCGCGTGGCCCCTCGTTGCGGATGACGATCACGTCGCCCGACTCGACGCGGTCGTCCTGGACGTACTGCATGGCGTTTTCTTCCTCCTCGAAGACCCGGGCAGGCCCCTCGTGGACCGTATCGACATCGCTGGCGGTGACCTTGAGGACTGCCCCGTCGGGCGCGAGCGACCCCTCGAGGATCGTGATCGCGCCAGTTTCCCGGAACGGATCGCCGACCGGGCGGAGATAGTCGGCGTCCAGATCGGCGATCGCGGGCGGGTCGACCCGGTCGAGGGCCTCGCCGAGCGTCTCGCCGGTGACGGTGAGCGCCTCGTCCTGCAGCAGGTCTGCCTCCCGCAGCGCCCCGAGCACGACCGGGACGCCACCGACCTCGTGGAGGTCGTTCATCACGCGTTCGCCGCCGGGCTGAAAGTCCGCGATCTTCGGCGTTCGATCCGAAATGTCGTCGAAGTCGCCGATCGACAGGTCGATCCCCGCTTCGGCAGCGAGCGCGAGCAGGTGGAGCACCGCGTTGGTCGAGCCACCGATCGCGACCTGGAGGGCGATGGCGTTCTCGAAACTCGCCCTGGTGAGAAAGTCAGACGGCGTTCGCCCCTCGGCGACCGCCTCCAGCGCCAGTTCGCCGGCCTCGCGGGCGACGACCTCTCGCTCGGCGTCCTCGGCGGGCGGCGAGGCTGCGCCGAGCGGGGAGAAACCCAGCGCCTCGGCGATCGACGCCATCGTGTTCGCGGTGAACATCCCACCGCAGGCACCCGCACCCGGACAGGCGTGGCGTTCCATCTCCTCCAGCTCGTCGGCGCTCATGTCGCCGCTGGCCACCGATCCGACGCCCTCGAAGACGTTCTGGATCGTGATCGCGCGGCCATCGTGCTCGCCGGGCTTGATCGATCCGCCGTACAGGAAGACCCCCGGAAGGTCCGCGCGGATCATCGCCATCATCATCCCCGGCATGTTCTTGTCACACCCGCCCAGCGTCACCAGACCGTCGAGGTACTCGCCGAAGGCGACGAGTTCGACCGAGTCAGCGATGACCTCTCGGCTGATCAGTGACGCCTTCATTCCCTCGGTGCCCATCGAGATGGCGTCCGAGATGGTGATCGTGCCGAACTCGATGGGCATTCCGCCGGCCGTATCGATCGCGTCGACAGCTTCTCCACCCACCTCGTCGAGGTGGACGTTACACGGCGTCACGTCTGCCGCGGGGTTGGCGACGCCGATCATCGGCGATTCGAGATCCTCGTCGTCGAAGCCCATCGCGCGGAACATCGCCCGATGGGGGGCCTGTTCGGTCCCGTCAGTGACTTCGGCGGAGCGGAGGTCGCTGGTCTCGTCCATACCCTTACGACCCCTGCGACGGTTATAAACCCCGTCCCGCCGGCAGGAGGCCCCGGCTAGAGATCGTAAATCGCGCCGAACTTCTCGTCGACGTACGCGAGGAACGGATCTGCGGTAAGCGGCGTCCCCGTCGCCGCCTCGATCAACTCGGGCGTGGTGTAGCGCTGGCCATGGCAGTGAATCTGCTCGCCGAGCCACTCTCGAATCGGGTCGAACTCACCCGCACGAACGCGCTCTTCGACGGCCACGTCCTCACGGATCGCGGCGTCGATCTGGGCCGCGAGGACGCTCCCGAGCGAATAGGTCGGGAAGTACCCGACGTTGCCGTGTGACCAGTGGATGTCCTGCAGCGCACCCTCGGCGTCGGTGTCGGGGCGGAGGCCGAGGTAGTCGTCGCACTTCTCGGCCCACACCTGGGGGACCTCCTCGACGCCGAGATCGCCACGGATCAGATCGCGCTCGATCTCGAAGCGGATCGCGATATGGAGATGGTAGGTCAACTCGTCGGCCTCGACCCGGATCGGGCCGGGTTCGACCCGGTTGGCCGCCCGGTAGAGGGCGTCGGCATCGGGCGTCTCCGACCAGTGCTCGACGAGAATCGGCCGGGCCCACTCCCAGAACCCACGCGTGCGCCCGACGTGGTTCTCCCAGAATCGCGACTGGGACTCGTGGACGACCAGATCGCGGGCCTCCCCGAGCGGCGTGCCGTAGGCGTCCCGCGGCAGGCCCAGTTCGTAGGTCGCGTGGCCGAACTCATGAACCGTCGACCCGATCCCGTCGAGTGGATCGTCCGGATCGAATCGGGTGGTGATCCGGCAGTCGAACTGGTTGCCCGAGGTGAAGGGGTGGGTGGAGGTGTCCAGCCGGCCGCGATCCCAGTCGAAGCCCAGGCCGTCGAGCAACGCTCTGACGGCGGATTCCTGTCGATCGGCGGGAATCGGATCGTCGAACGGATCGTCGGGGTCCACGTCACTGGCCTCGATTGCCTCGATCAGTGGGGGCAGGCGATCGGTCAACCGATCGAGGATCCGTTCGACCGTCGTCACGTCGAGATACGGTTCGAACTCCTCCATCAGCACGGCGTAGGGATCGCGATCGGGATCGATCGCGGCGGCGTACTCGCGTTTGAGGGCGAGGAGTCGCTCCAGGGCGTCCGCGAAGGCATCGAAATCCCCCTCCTCGCGGGCCTGCTCCCAGACCGGGAGCGCCTCGGTCGTCGCTTCCGAGATCTCGGCGACGAGGTCGTCGGGCACGCGCCTGGCGCGCTCGTGACGGCGACGAATCTCGCGCACGATCGCCCGGTCGTCGGCGTCGAGGTCGCGCGTCTCGTGGTCGTCCAGCCAGTCGCCCATCCGATCGTCGGTGAGCAGGTCGTGGGTCACCGTCGAGAGGGCGGATGTCTGGGCCGACCGGGCGGGCGTGCCGCCCTCGGGCATCGTGACCTGCTGGTCCCAGGAGAGCACGCCCCCGGCGTCTTCCAGCGCGGTCAGTCGCTCGACATGTTCCCGAAAGTCGGGGTCGATCTCGGACATGGCGGGGCTCGGACCGGCGAGGACATGGGAGTTTGGGAACCCAGTGGACTGCCTCCCTGTACCGAAAGACCGTCGCGCTCGGCCCATTACTGCCGAGTGGGTCCATTTTCGGGATCTCCATCGTCCCGCGAGGCTTTTCGATGGCCCGTCGTGATCCGGTATATCGGTTCGAGAGCCCTCGTATCGGTGGATACAGCCGGCACAATGCTTAAATCCATTCAGATATAACGTGAAAGTTGAGAGAGGCTCGGGCACTCGTTGGGGGCGAGTTGTCCGGGTCGGGGTCCATCCATGACAGACACCACCACCGATTCAGACCGATCAGCCGAATCGAAATCCACCTCCCGGCGAACGTTTCTGAAGACGACGGCCGGGGGTGCAGCGCTCGCGACGGGGATATCGGCGGGACTGTTCGGGTCCGCGAGTGCCGGGATTCCGACGCCCCAGCTCGGCGTCGACGGGAACGTGATCGTCGATCCGCAGGGGAACACCGTCAAGTTGCGCGGCGTCAACATCGCCGATCCGAAGCGGATCAACGTCACTGCACCGGCGCGCGGGAAAAACGCCGAGCAGGTGATCGACCTGCTCACGTCGGAATCACAGGGCTGGCACCCGCGCGTCATTCGGATCCCGGTCCAGCCGGGGGATATCGGTGAGCACCCGCCGGGACCGGTAGCCGAGGACGATCCAGCCCCGCCCGTCCCCGCGTTCACCCAGAGTCAACTGGACACCTACATCGAGAACCACCTCGATCCCGTCGTTCAGCAGTGCAAAGCCCAGAACGTCTACTGCATCGTCGACTATCACCGCCACTGGAAGGGCCAGCCGTGGGCCGAGAGCACCAGTGGGCCGATCAATACCGCGCTCCAGGAGGAGTGCCTGACGTTCTGGGAGACGATGGCCCCACACTACGCCGAGGAGGATCACGTCCTCTTCGAGATTTACAACGAACCGACCAAGCCGGGGATGTACGGCGGTCGGGACAGACAGTGGGTTCAGGACCTCTGGGGGCTGTGGATGGACTTCGCTCAGCCGGTCGTCGACGAGGTGCGAAAACACACGAACAACCACGTCATCGTCGGATCGCCCGGGTGGAGTCAGACACCCGAAGGCGCCTCGATGATCAAGGAGTTCAGCGGTGGCAACCTCAGTTACTCCTATCACGTCTACGGGGGTCACTCGGCGAGTCGAAACCAGAACTGGGCCGGGCGAGCGATCAACTATTCCGGGGCTCAGCACGCCTACGAGAAAGTGCCGGTGTTCGTCACCGAGTTCGGCTGGCAGGACAACTTCCCCGGCTATGCACCCCATCGCTGGATCCAGGGGACGACCGATCAGTACGGCAAGCCGATTCTCGACTGGCTCGAATCGAGTCCGGGACTGAACTGGACGGCCTGGTGTGCCGATCCGATCTGGCTGCCCGCGATGTTCAAACGTGGATTCAAAGCCCCCGACACCACCGACTCCGTCGGGAATCCCTACGAGGGCGATATTCCGGTCCACTGCGAGAACCTCCCCTGCCAGTGGACGCTCCGTGGCGGACAGGACATGGGCGTCCTCATCAAGGAGACGCTCGCGAAGTATCGCAACGACAAGATCCCTGCCGGAACGATCGACGACGAACCGACGCACACGGCGATCGGAACCGACACCGGGACCACCGAGACGGGAACGACGACAACCGAGACTGGAACGACGACAACCGAGACGACGACCGACGGAA
>JBDGTN010000097.1:9271-20554 GCA_042216835.1 Halococcoides sp. | reverse complement strand
GGAACGACGACAACCGAGACTGGAACGACGACAACCGAGACGACGACCGACGGAACGCCGTCGACACCCGAGTGGCCGACCGATGCGACCGATCCCAACGGCGATGGACTGTACGAGGACCTGTCGGGTGACGGTTCGATCAACTTCCCCGACGTGAATATGCTCTTCCAGAACTCCGACACGGCGAACGTCCGGAACAACGCCAGATTCTACGACTTCGAATCGGGGGACGGAATCACGCTACAGGACGTGATGGCCCTGTTCCAGCTGGTCTGACTGCCACTTTTTCTGGCTGAATTCTGACTCACATCGATCCGCTCGGTCGGGCGTGAGGGGCGATCGAACCGACACGCCTTAGCCGCCCGCGGGCGAACGACGAGTCAGGTGGGGTGGCAGAGCGGCCGAACGCGCCTGCCTTGAGAGCAGGTCCCGCCGTGAGGCGGTTCCTGGGTTCAAATCCCAGCCCCACCGTCGATTGCTCGCCGATCGATCGCCGTTGTTCTTCACACGGCCACGTCAGTAGCTGTATGGCGACACTCGACGCCCACCACATCGGCATCACCGTCGACGATCTCGATCGTGCCGTGGACTTCTATCGAGAGACCTTCGATTTCGAGGTTCACTTTCACTCCGGGTGGCTCGTGTTTACCACCGATCGGCCCCTTCGACCGAGTGGGTCACACGCCCACTCTCCACTCTTTTTCGAGGGAAGAGGACGCGTTTTTCCTGCTTAGTGGCCACTACTGCCCAATCGAATCTGATCGAGGACGCGGGTCACGGTCGTCTCCCAGACGACGCTGATGCCGACCGCGACCAGTCCCGGGCCGTCGTGGTCGACCGCATAGCTGTAATCCTTCCAACTCTCGTGATCCTCGGTCGCTCGCGAGGTGTCGAAGTCGCTCTCGGTCAGATCGCGGTCGTGGTCCGGTCCGGCGTAGACGGCGAGTTTGGCGATCGTGTTGAACGACTCCTGTGCGCTGTAGCCCGCGACGGTGATTTCGGTGAGGCCGCTCAAATCGGCGCGCTGTTCGACCCAGACCGTTCCGTCGTCTGCGCTCCCGTCGATCGTACACGCGAGCGCTTGGCTCCCGTCGCTGGCGACGCGGTCGGTCACCGCGACCGTCGAATCGACTGGCTGTCCGGGATTGTTGGGATCGTCCGGCAGGTCCCGACCGATCGTCCAGTCGTCGAGCCCAGACTCGAAACTCGGGTTCGTGAGCGTGTCGGGGGTCGTCGTCTCTGTGGGTTCCTCGGTCGGTGTCCGGTCGCTGTCGCCGTCACAGCCGGCGAGGACGGTGGTTCCGGTCGCGCCCGCGAGCGCCAGAAACTGGCGTCGGGTGGCGGTCGGTCGTTGCATGTGCCGACCCATAACCCGACGGCCAAAGGTCGTTGGGCAGGATCAAACACCCACCGAAACGAACGGCTGACGGGCCACCGTGTCGAGAGCCTGGCCTGCTCAGTCGGTCCGACGACACCGGGTGGTCCCTGTTCGAGTTCCCTTCGATGAGATCAATTCGTCGTGCTTCATACTGCCGGACACAAGAAATTGAACACGCTCGTTGTCTGCTCGGGTGAGTACCGTCGTGAATCGCAAAAACACCCACTTGATTGCTCACGGACTTGTGTCCGACAGTATCAGGAGTGCTCGTCGATCCATCGGCACCACTCGTGGAAATCGTCGGCTCCGCACTGGTCGGCGATCGACTGGAGCGTGCCAGTCGGAATCTCGTCTTCGGAGGCCATCGGGACAGTCACGACGCGCACCTCGTCGGTCTCGGAACTCTCCCAGCGGAGTTTGAGGTGACTTCCACGACGGCCCGCTCGCCGAAAGCCGTGCTTTCGCAACGCTGTCGCGATTTCTCGGCCGGAAAACTGCGGTCGAACCATCGCTCACTGCATGAAATCCGGCAGTTCGTCGTCGCTCGCCTCGTCGGGATCGACCCCCCACGCGTCGAGGTCCTCGTCGGAAACGGACTCTCCACCACCCTCGTGGAGTGTCAGCGCCTCGGCGAGCATGCGCAACGCCTCCGCTTTCGTTTCCCCGAACGAGGCCACACCGCTTTCCTTGTCGCGGGCCGTGATCGACCCGTCGTCGCCGTGGATGAACTCGACGCCCTCCTCGTCGGGATCGTCGCGGGCACGAGTCGCCATGTGGTTTCAAATTGTCCGTACTGGCGGATAAACATTCGGTCAGACGTCGATTCGCACCGAGATGGGCCAGTTTCGGCTGGCCTCACTCGTCGCGCTCGCGAGCGCGAGAAACTGGCGTCGATCGATAGCGACTCGATCGCGGATCGCCTGTTGCCTGTGTCGACCCACGACCCGACAGCCAAAGGCCGTTGGGCAGGATCAAACACCCGCCGAAGCCGATGCGATCGCCGGGCGAGACCCGACGGTCTGAAGGGCCACCCAGCGCAACGCCGGGTATGGAACCCGCGGCGATTCCGGGCGTGCCCGAGTGGGTCCCCGAGGTGCTGGCCGAGCGCGGCGTCGAGGAACTCTATCCACCGCAGACTGCCGCGGTCGAGGCCGGCGTCACGGCGGGGTCGAACCTCGTGGCGAGCGTCCCGACCGCCAGCGGGAAGACGCTCATTGCGGAACTCGCCATCGCCTCGCGGCTGACCGACGGGACGGCGCTGTACATCGTCCCGCTGCGCGCACTCGCCAGCGAGAAACGCGAGACGTTCGCCGATCTGGAGGCCTACGGCGTCGAGGTCGGCGTCGCGACCGGGCGCTACGAGGAGTCGGGCGCGTGGCTCGCCGACTGTGATCTCGTCGTCGCCACAAGCGAAAAGGTCGACTCGCTGGTGCGCAACGACGCGCCCTGGATCGACGACCTCTCGGTCGTCGTCGCCGACGAGGTCCACCTCGTCGACGATGCGGATCGCGGGCCCACGCTCGAAGTGACACTCGCGAAGTTGCGCCAGCGCAACCCCGACCTCCAGACCGTCGCACTCTCGGCGACGATCGGCAACGCCGACGCCATCGCCGACTGGCTCGACGCCGGCCTCGTCGACTCGGAGTGGCGACCCATCGAGTTGCAGATGGGCGTCCACTACGGCCAGTCGGTCCACATTGAGGACGGCAGCCAGCGCGAACTGGCCGTCGCGTCCGGCGAGAACCAGACCGCCGCGATCGTCCGGGAGACCATCCGCGAGGACGGCTCGACGCTCGTCTTCGTCAACTCGCGCCGGAACGCCGAGGCCGCCGCGCGTCGCCTCGCCGGGACGACCGGGCCCGAACTCGATGCCGACGAGCGCGACCGTCTCGCATCGCTGGCCGCCGATGTCCGCCAGGTCAGTGACACCGACACGAGCGACGACCTCGCGGATGCCCTCGAAGACGGCGCGGCCTTCCATCACGCTGGCCTCGCCAGCGAACACCGCTCGATCGTCGAATCGGCGTTTCGCGATCGGGATTGCAAGGCCGTCGTCGCGACGCCGACCCTCGCCGCGGGCGTGAACACGCCGGCCCGGCGCGTCGTCGTCCGGGACTGGCAGCGATACGACGGCACCGCGGGCGGGATGGTTCCGCTTTCCGTCCTCGAAGTCCACCAGATGTGTGGCCGGGCGGGCCGGCCAGGGCTCGACCCCTACGGCGAGGCACTGCTGGTCGCCGATAGCCACGAAGAGATGGAAGAACTGTTCGATCGGTACGTCTGGGCCGATCCCGAACCCGTGCAGTCGAAACTCGCTGCCGAGCCAGCACTCCGGATGCACGTCCTCGCGACGGTCGCGTCGGGGTTTGCATCCAGTCGGGCGACGCTGCTCGACTTCCTCGACCGGACGCTCTATGCCACGCAAACGCCGGATCGCGCCCAGATCGAGCGCGTCACCGGCGACGTGATCGAATATCTCGCTCGCCAGGACTTCCTCGACCGAACGGACGGACTGGCGACGACCGGTCTCGGACACACCGTCTCGCGACTCTATGTCGATCCGATGAGTGCGGCGATCATTCTGGACGGTCTCCGGGCGGCCGAGGGGGAGCCATCGGCGCTCGGTCTCTACCATCTCGTCGCGCGCACGCCCGATATGTACGAGTTGTACCTGCGCTCGGGCGAGGACGAGACCTACACCGAACAGTTGTACGAACGTGAGGCGGAACTGCTGGGGCCGACGCCCAGCGAATTCGGTGATCGGTTCGAGGACTGGCTGTCGGCGCTCAAGACCGCTCGATTGCTCGAAGACTGGGCCGACGAGTGCGAGGAATCCGCGATTACCGACCGGTACGACGTGGGGCCGGGTGATCTCCGCGGCAAGGTCGAGACTGCCGAGTGGCTGCTCGGCGCGGCCGAATCCCTGGCGACCGAGGCCGGTCTGGACTGCGGGCCCGCGATCGCTCGCGCCCGTCAGCGCGTGGCTCACGGGGTCCGGTCGGAACTCGTCGATCTCGTTGCGATCGGCGAGGTGGGGCGCAAGCGTGCTCGCCGGCTCTACGATGCGGGCATCGAATCGCCGGCCGCGCTCCGCGAGGCCGAGCCAGGGGTCGTGCTTGGCGCGCTGGAGGGGCGGCGGCGGACGACCGAGACGATCCTGGAGAACGCGGGTCACTCCGATCCGGATCTCGACGGCGTCGATCCGGTCACGCCCGATGGCGATCAGCTCGCATCGACCGAGACGGCCGATTCCAGTGAGGAGAATGCGGCGAGCGACGATCAGGCTAGCCTGGGTGAATTCTGATGGCGATCGTCACCGGCCGATACGACGGCAACCGCGAGCGCGCCCTCGATGCGATCGAGGCGATCGACGGGGCCCACGACGGACCGGTCCAGGCGGTCGACGCTCGATACCTGGTCGGGCGCGACCACCTCGAACGGGCGATCGAACTCGCTGAGCGCGAACGCGCGGCCGGCGACGCCATCGCACGCGATCCCGCCGTCGAAATCCTGCTGTACGCCGCGGGGCGACGCCAGATCGATCGCGCGCTCGACATGGGCCTCGGGACCGACGCCCACGACGTGGCGATCGTTGCGCCCGACGCGGCCGTCGATCGGCTTCGCGGGGCGGAGTGGCTCGATCCCCGGCCAGTGTTCGAGTCGGTCGATCGCGAGCGCATCCGCTCGTTTTTCGAGATCTCGGATCGAGAACTCGCGGCGACCCGGGGCGACCTCGCCGATCTCGTTTACGAACGGGTGGCACTGCTCGTCGTCGAGCGCTGAGGAATGGACTGCGGCACTACTCGATGAGGACGACCGACTCGCCGTCGGCGTAGATCGACCCGTTGCCGTGGACGGTCACCGAGAGGCGATACTGTCTGGCGCCGAGATCCTCGACGATCTCACAGTCGGCGGCGACCGTCTCGCCGATCGGCACGGGGGCCTGATAGGCCAGATCCATCGAGAGCGGGACGGCACGGCCCGGCAGCCGAGAGAGTGCCGCGCCGGCGATACCGTCGAGCATCGGCCCCTGGACCAGGTGGTCGCCCCCGGTGTCGGCCTCGATCGGCGTTCGGTCGCCCGTCGAAATGGCATACCGTTCGAGATCGCCCCGCAGTAGCGGTTTCGAGACCGATATTCGGTCTCCCACCGCGAGCGGTGGCTCCTCGACAGATCGATCGACGGTCCACTCCGATCGGTCGAAGTCGTCGGTCCGGTCGCTCGTGTCGACGCCCATCGCGACGAAGGCGGCCCTGTTGGCCGCCATTACGCTGTCGACGACCTGGGCAGACGTGGCCGCCCAGGACTCGAGCGCCGTATTCCGGCCGGATTCACAGGGCATTCGTCCTCGATTTTGAATGTCCAGCCAGTAAAACGTACGGGTCGGCGCGGAGTTTGGCCGGTTCGTGGCCGATTTCTTTGATCGATCGACGTTCGAGGCCGGTCGTGCAACCGACCGTATTATAGCCTACGTGGGTATAAAATCCTCGATCGGCCCTCCAGTGGCCGGGTGCTATGGCCACCCGAAACCATCTGATGGTAACGAGTGGTATCTGAGGGCAATCTATAAGTACCCCCAGCGTGTACGTTAGGGTGAACCGATGACCGAGGAGACTGACGGGCTGGACATGATGTGGCCGCCGGCGATGTGGAAGGAGATGCAGTCAGCCAGCGAGCAGGCGCTGACTCAGCAGCAGAAGCTCATGAAGCAGATGCTCGGCGGCGGCGCGGGCATGGACATGAACCAGCTCGGCGCGATGAGCCAGCTGGCGACGTTCAAGACCCGCGTGCAGAGCGGCGGTCGGCTGTCGATCCCCGACGCCGAACGCGAGGCCCTCGACATCGACGAGGGCGACATCGTCCAGACCGTCGTGCTCCCGGTCACCCGTTCAGGTGATTCCGATGACTAACGCATCCACCACCCCCATCACGACCGCATTCGAACTGCAGCGCGCCTCGATCAAACAGAGTCAGCAAGCCGTCGAACAGAGCATCGACTTCCAGAAGAGCATGAGCGATGCCATCGTCGACAGCCTCGATTCGACGGAGTCGGCCCAGCAGCGTGGCGTCGAGATGAGCCAAACGCTGCTCCACAGTTACCTCGACGCCGCCGAATCCACGATTCCGGGCTCGTCGGCCGCCGTCGAGGAACTCCGCTCGGCCGTCGACGAGCAGGTCGATTTCCTCATCGAGAACCACTCCGAGACGTTCGACACCTTCGAGGACGAGTGGTCGGAGGGCACCCAGGCCTTCGACGACCTCAGTGACGACTGGATCAGCGCGGTCGACGAGCAGGTCGACCTCATAGTCGAGGCTCACGAAGAGGTCGAAGACCAGTCCGTCGAGGCCGTCGAGGAGATGTCCTCGCAGGTCGAGAACCTTCAGGACCAGCTCGAAGAGGTCCAGGAGCAGGTCAAAGAAGTGCAGGAAGAGGCCGTCGACGTCGTCGAAGACTGACGCCGCCTCGAACCGATAGAATTTTTTGAACATGCGACGCGCTCCCAAACGATGAGCGACACGAACGCAACCACCGACGCGCAGGAGGAATGGGCGGAGATGATGGACGATGTCAACGATGCGGTGGCCGAGTCCATCGAACAGAATATGGCGGCTCAGGCCACGTTCATGGAGTCGTGGGCCGATGCGATGGACGATTCGGTCCCCGAAGACGGCGATATCGCCGAGGGGATCGAGGGGTACAATCAGGCCTACGAGGTCTGGATGGACGCCGCCGAGCGGATGTTCGAGCGCTCGGCCGACGCCAGCCAGGGCGAGGAGGTCGACCCGAGCGAGTTCCGGGATATCTGGCTGCAGTCGGCCAACGAGGCGTTCAAGGAGGTCATGGGTACCTCCGCGTTCGCGGCGGCCAACGGCCAGTTGATCGAGGCGATGATGGACATGCGCGAGGAGGCCGACGAGGTCAGTCAGGACACCCTCGCCCAGATGGGGTTTGCCACCCGTGACAACGTCGTCGAGGTCGGCGAACGGCTGGTCGAACTCGAACGCCGCCAGCAGGAACTCTCGGACAAACTCGATCGTGTCCTCGAGGCCTGCGAGTAGGGGTGATCACCATGAATGACCCACTATCGGCTACGATCGACACCCAGCGCCGGGGGGTGGAGGCGATGACCGAGGCCGTCGAGGTCGCGGACTCGGTTCCCGAGACCGTCGAGACGATGACCTCTGTGGATGTCGGTCAGACCCCCAGCGAGGTCGTCTACGAGGAGAACAAGCTCGAACTACTCCATTACGATGTCGAGGCCGCCGACATCGATGTCGATCCCGAAGACCAGTCCGACGTGCCGATCCTCGTCGTGTACGCGTTGATCAACCGGCCGTACATCCTCGACCTCCAGCCGGATCGATCGGTCATCCGCCGCTTGCTGGAGAACGGTCACGACGTGTACTTCATCGACTGGAACGACCCCTCGCGGCTGGACCAGCACCTGACGCTGGACGACTACGTCAACCGGTATATCGACAATTGTGCCGACGTGGTCCGCGAGGAGTCTGGCCAGGACGCCATCAACGTGCTCGGGTACTGCATGGGCGGGACGATGTCCGCGATATATAGCGCGCTGTACCCCGAGAAGGTCAACGCGCTCGGCCTGATGGCCGCTGGACTGTACTTCGACGACACGGGCGGCGTTCTCGAAAAGTGGGGCGACGACGCCTTTTTCGACCCCGAACGCATCCGCGGAACCTTCGGGAACGTCCCCCAGGAGTTCCTCGACGAGGGATTCGCGCTGATGGACCCCGTCGACAACTACGTCTCGAAGTACATCCACTTCCTGGAAAATCTGGACAACGAAAGCTTCGTCGAGAACTTCGCGCGGATGGAGAAGTGGCTCGCCGATGGCGTGGATGTCGCTGGCGCGACCTACACGCAGTTCCTGGAGGAGATCTACCAGCAGAACAACCTCGCGAACAACGAACTCTCCGTCGGTGGCGACCACGTCGATATCGAGAATATCGACATGCCGATGCTCCAGATCGTCGCCGAGTACGACCACCTCGTGCCCCCGACGGCGTCGAAGCCGTTCAACGATCTCGTGGGGAGCGACGAGGTCGAGACCATCGAATACGCGACCGGACATGTCGGTCTCGCCGTGTCTCGCTCCTCCCATGCCGACGTGTGGCCGGAGGTCTGTGACTGGTTCGATGACCACTCCCAGGTCGAGTCCGGCGAGACGACCGCCGAGGATATCGAGTCCCGTGCATCGACCGGCTCACAGACGCAATCGACGCCAGTCGAGACCGACTCCGGGGAATCGGACGAACCGTCCGCCCGGTCCGAAGAGACGGCCGACGGGGCTCCCGAAACGGAGGATGCAGGCGAACCGTCTGCCGAATCGGAAGCACCGGGCGAGACGACCGGCGAGACGGAGGTTTCGACAGAGTCCGCGGACGACGCGGATATCGACGAGGACGACATCGCCCGTGTGACCGAGGCGACCGCGGGGATCGACGAACCGATCGCGCCGGACACCGACATCGAGGCGATCGACGGGATCGGGCCGACCTACGCCGACCGACTGCGGGAGGCCGGCATCGACACGGCGGCCCACCTTCTGGACGAAGATCCGGAGAGCATCGCCGACGTGGCGAACGCCTCCGTCGGCCAGGTCCGGTCCTGGCTCGACCAGATCGAAGCGGAGTGATCGCGGGGACCACTCCGACGCCGTCTCACCGCAGTTCGATCGACCGGACGAAGTCGAGGTTTTTCATTTCAGTTATCATTTCGCCGGGAAGTGGTTCGTCGGTGACGACATAGAGCCGCGGTTGATCGGAAAATTCCGGATCGTCGCTGACGATCTGGCGGATCGTCAGGCCGTGATCGGCGACGACCTCCGAGACGGCGGCGACGATGCCCTGGGCCTCGGCGTCGGTGACGGTCACGACGACGACCGAGAGTTCGAGCACCGGCGCGAGATCCATCAGACTCGGGATCTGGGAGATGTTCTGGAAGATCTCGCGGAGCTGTGGATCGTCGAGAATCGCGTCGGTCGTCGCGTCGACGACGCGCCGGTCGACTTCGACCTCGCGGGCGATTTCGGTGTAGGGAATCTCGATCGATCCGGAGACGATCCGCCCCTCGTCGTTGACCGAGAAGCCCCGTTCGAGCAGGAGTCGGATCACCCGCTGCTGGCTGGGGCTGTCGGCGAACTTCGCCATGATCTCGTCGAACATGACCGTGCATTCACGAGCGTCGCGTTTCGATCTTCGGGTTCGATCCGTCGCGCGCGGCTTCGCCCGGGCGGCCAGAAGACGTATCCGATCAGCATCCGCCGACTCACGTACGGAATCGACGGACGGCCGTCGGAGGATCCATGACTATCGATCGACCAGACCGCATCACCGAGACCGAGCGTGCGACGGTGGACGGGCCGGAACTGACCGCCGAACTCGACATCGACGACAGCGAGATCGAGTGGCGCAAACGCTTCACCCAGTTCGAGGAGGGCGACGCCGAGCGGATGGCCGAACTCGCTGACGTGCTCGACCCGATCGCCGACGACCTCGTCGACCGGTTCTACGAGCATCTCCAGGAGTTCGACGAGTCACTGGCGGTCATGGATCGCTCCTCGAAGGGCGTCGAGCAACTCAAACAGACCCAGCGCGGGTATTTCGAGACGCTGACCGACGGGGCCTACGATCGGCCGTATTTCGATCGGCGCGCCCGGATCGGCAAGCTCCACGACATGCTCGACATGGGCCCGAAGTTCTACCTCGGGGCCTACGTCATCTACTACCAGGGGATAACGAAGGCGCTCGCCGATCACGCCCGCGAGACCACCGATGGCGACGAGATCGAGGTGGCTGTGGCGGAAGCGATGGAGGACGACGCTGAGCCCGACGAGGTGGTCGCGGCCGTCGAGGACGCCGTCGATCAGCGCGTCGACGCTGCCCTCGACCAGTTCCGGTCGGACACGCTCACGGCGCTGAAGTTGCTAACACTCGACCAGGGCGTCGCGATGGACACCTACATTCACACCGACAATCAGCGCCTCGAACGCGAACTCGAACGGCGGGACGAGCGCACCGCCGAGATCGAGACCGCGCTCGACGAGACCCGCGCCGCGGCCAACGATCTCGCCGCGAGTGCGAGTTCGATCAGCGATCTCTCGAACCGCCAGGCGGAGGGGATGTCCGAGGTGGCCAGCGAAGTGTCGAACATGTCGGCGACGATCGAGGAGATCGCCTCGACGGCCGAGGAGGTCGATCGACTGAGCGCCGAAGCGGAAGATCGGGCCGACGACGGGCGCGAGGCGGCCGAGGATGCGATCGACGTGATGGGCCGGGTCGACGAATCCGCGACCGAGGTCGCCGAAGATGTCGACCGTCTTTCGGATCGGGTCGCCGAAATCGACGAGGTGGTCGACGTGATCAACGATATCGCCGAACAGACGAATATCCTCGCGCTGAACGCCTCGATCGAGGCCGCCCGGGCAGGCCAGGCGGGCGAGGGCTTTGCCGTCGTCGCCGACGAGGTGAAATCCCTCGCGGGCGAGTCCCAGGAACACGCCAGTCGAATCGAGTCGATGATCGAATCGATTCGCTCGGATACGGATCAGACCGTCGAGAGTCTAGAAGAGACGACCGAACGACTCGACCGCGGACGCGAACAGGTCGAGACCGCGATGGAAAACCTCGAAGACATCGTCGACGCCGTCACCGAAACTTCCCAGGGCATCCGCGAGGTCGCCGAGGCCACGGACGATCAGGCCGCTTCGACCGAGGAAGTCGCCTCGATGGTCGATGACCTGCTCGAACAGTCCCAGCAGATCTCGGAGGAGGTCGATCAGGTCGCCGCCGCGAACGAAGAACAGACCGCGAGCATCGACGAAATTCACAAATCCGTGGAGGAACTCGCCGACTCGACCTGACCGATCGTGTCGAGTCGA
>JBDGTN010000097.1:0-9171 GCA_042216835.1 Halococcoides sp. | reverse complement strand
TCGATCTGGCCCTCCCGATAGACATAAACGACCCATCACCCGCCGATCGCTCCCGGCGCGTCGGCCGTATCGTTCCACGGCCTATTTTCGACTGTTATCCGAGGAGACAGCCGAAATAGCAACGCTCGGTCGACTCAACTGACGTTCCAGGTCTCGACCCGAGTGCGCATGATTTATATAGAATCACAATCAAGCCCCGAACGACTATGAGCCAGCAAATGCAGGGCCAACCGATGATCGTGCTCGGTGACGACGCCGAGCGGATGAAAGACGAGGACGCTCAGTCTCACAATATCTCTGCCGCTCGCGCCATCGCCGAGGCCGTTCGGTCCACACTCGGTCCGAAAGGCATGGACAAGATGCTCGTCTCCTCGCTGGGAGACGTGACGATCACCAACGACGGTGTGACGATCCTCGACGAGATGGACATCGACAATCCGACCGCGGAGATGATCGTCGAGGTCGCCGACACTCAGGAAGAGGAGGCCGGTGACGGGACGACGACGGCGGTTGCGATCGCGGGCGAACTGCTGAAAAACGCTGAAGATCTTCTCGAACAGGATATCCACCCGACGGCGATCATCAACGGCTTCGATCTCGCGAGCGAGCGCGCCCAGGAGGAGATCGATGCGGTCGCCTCCGAGGTCGACCCCGAAGACACCGATATCCTCCGGGACGTGGCCGAGACCTGCATGACCGGGAAGGGCTCGGAGATCGACAAGGATCTGCTGGCCGACCTCGTCGTCCGAGCGGTCGAGAACGTCACTGTCGAGGCCGAAGACGGATCGTCGGTCGTCGATCTGGAGTACATCGAGGTCCAGACTCACGAGGGCAAGTCCGTCTCGAACTCTCATCTGCTGGAGGGCACCATCGTCGACGACGAGCCAGCCCACGAGGAGATGCCCACGAGCGTCACGGGCGACGTGCTCGTGCTCAACACGCCGCTGGAGGTCGAAACGGCCGAAGCCGACACCAAACTCAACGTCGAGGACCCGAGCCAGATCCAGGAGTTCGTCGAGCGCGAGGAATCCCAGCTTCGTGACCTGGCCGATCAGATCATCGAGTCCGGGGCGGACGCGGTGCTCTGTCAGAAGGGCATCGACGACATGATCCAGACCGTCCTCGCGAAAGAGGGCATTCTGGCAGCCGAGCGGGTCAAGAAGTCGAAGATCGAGCTGATGAAGGAAGTCCTCGACGCCGGCATCGTCTCGAATCACGACGCCATCGACGAGTCGATGCTCGGCTTCGGGACGATCAGCTACGACGAGAGCGACGAGTGGTTCGTCGTCGAGAGCGAAAATTCCCACAACGTCACCATCGTGCTCCGGGGGACGACCGAGCACGTCGTCGACGAACTCGAACGCGGCGTTATGGACGCCCTCGATATCGTCGGCGCGGCGGTCGCCGACGGTCGCGTCATCGCCGGCGGCGGTGCGGTCGAGGTCGAACTCGCCAGTCGCATCCGGGACTACGCCGATGGAGTCTCCGGCCGCGAGCAACTCGCCGTCGAGGCCTTCGCGGACGCGCTCGAACTCGTGCCCCGCACGCTCGCCGCCAACGCCGGCTACGACCCGATCGACACGCTGGTCGATCTGCGTGCGGCCCACGAGGGCGGCGACGAACACGCCGGTCTGAACGTCTATACGGGTGATGTGGTCGACACCTTCGAGGCGGGCGTCATCGAGTCAGCCTCGGCGAAGCGTCATGCCGTCTCCAGTGCTGTCGAGGCCGCGAACCTCGTCCTGAAGATCGACGATATCATCACCGCCAGCGGACTCTCGACCGAGGGCGACGAGGAAGAGGGCGGCCCCGGCGGTCCCGGCGGTGCGCCCGGCGGCATGGGTGGCATGGGCGGAATGGGCGGCATGATGTAAGGCCGGCCACGCTGGCATCCGGGATTTCGCCGCCGTTCGTCGTTTCGTGTTAAATTTTGTTTTCGTGTCCATTTCGTCGTTTTTTCGATCGTCGTCGACCACCGCAGAGTCGGCCCCGATGGAAAGCATTAGTGGGGCCCTGCCAGTACGCCTCCACAACATGGCCGAGGAAATCACGTTCGACCACACCGCAATCGAACCTGCGGCTCGCGAGGCCTGGGACGCCGAAAGCGTGTTCCGGGTGCCCGACGACGCGACCGATCCCGAATACGTGCTGGCGATGTTTCCCTACACGTCGGGGAACCTCCACATGGGGCACGTCCGGAACTACTCGATCACCGATACCGTCGCGCGCTTCGAGCGCATGCGGGGCAACGAGGTCCTCCATCCGATGGGGTGGGATGCGTTCGGATTGCCCGCCGAGAATGCCGCCGAGAAACGCGACATCGACCCCCAGGAGTGGACCCGCCAGTGCATCGAGGACATGCGTGCGGACATGACCGAGATGGGCTTTGGCTACGACTGGGACCGGGAAGTGCGCACCTGCGATCCCGACTACTACCGGTGGAATCAGTGGCTCTTTAGCCGCTTTCGAGAGGCGGGGCTGGTCGAGCGCAAGGCCGCCGCAATCAACTGGTGTCCGGATTGTGAGACCGTGCTCGCCGACGAACAGGTCGAGGAATCGGGCGACGACGAGATCTGCTGGCGATGTGACTCGCCCGTCGAGGCGCGCGAACTCGACCAGTGGTTTTTCACGATCACCGAGTATGCGGACGAACTGCTGGACGCGCTCGACGATCTGGAGGGCTGGCCCGAGAACGTCAAGGAGATGCAGCGCAACTGGATCGGTCGCCAGGAGGGTACACGGGTCACCTTCGAGGTGCCCGGCTACGACGACCTCACCATCTTCACGACTCGGCTGGACACCATCCACGGTGCGACCTATCTCGCCGTGTCGCCGGGCCACGACCTCGCGCAGACGCTGGCCGCCGAGGACGATCGCGTTGCCGAGTACGTCGACCGGGCCGAGGGTGCGGATCTCGATGAAACGTCGGGCGTCGCGACCGATGCCGAGGCAATCAACCCCGCGACCGGCGATCGCCTGCCGATCTACGTCGCCGACTACGTCCTCGACGACGTGGGGACGGGCGCGCTCTATGCCGTCCCCGCACACGACGACCGCGATCACGCCTTCGCCGAGGCCCACGATCTGCCGATCGAGCAGGTCGTCGAGCCAGCGCCCGACGCCGACCGTGATCCCGAGGATGTCGACGTGCAGGCGGCCGCGTACACCCCGGGTGGTGTGCTCGTCAATTCCGGCGCGTACGACGGCCTCGACAGCGCGACCGCGCGCGACCGACTGGTCGCAGATCTCGACGGCGAGTGGGTCACCGAGTACCGCCTGCGGGACTGGCTGATCAGCCGCCAGCGCTACTGGGGGACGCCGATCCCGGTCGTGGACTGTCCGGACTGTGGGCACGTCTCGGTGCCCGACGAAGACCTCCCGGTCGAACTGCCCGAGTTCGTCCAGACGACGGGCAACCCACTCGACGAGGCCGAGGAGTGGCGCGCAACCACCTGTCCGGAGTGTGGCGGCCCGGCCGAACGCGAGACCGACACGATGGATACGTTCGTCGATTCGTCGTGGTACTTCCTGCGGTACTGTGCGCCGGATCTGGACGAGGCCCCCTTCGACACCGAGCGGGCGAGCGACTGGCTTCCCGTCGATCGGTACGTCGGCGGGATCGAGCACGCCGTGATGCACCTGCTCTATGCCCGATTTTTCACGAAGGTGCTCGACGATCTCACCCTGCTCGATGGCGTTCGCGAACCGTTTGCGGACCTCACGAACCAGGGGATGGTGTTGCTCGACGGCGACAAGATGTCGAAATCGAAGGGCAACGTCGTTCAACCCACCGAAATCGTCGAGGAGTACGGCGCGGACACCGCCCGACTCTTCATCATGAGTGCGGCCCGCCCGGAGAAAGACTTCGACTGGACCGAGGAGGGCGTCCGCTCGGCCCATCGCCTGCTCCAGCGCTGTTACCGGCTGGTCGTCGCTCGCGAGAACGACGAGATTCCGACCGGAGAGCACGACGAGATCGACGCCTACGTCGAGCGCGAACTGGATGCGACGGTCGCGACCGTCACCGAGGAGTTCGAGGCCTTCCGGTTCAACCACGCGTTGCAGGCCGTCCGCGAACTGATCGCGCTGCTGGATCGGTATCGTTCGGTGACCGATCCCGCGCCGGAGACACT
The DNA here is from genome assembly GCA_042216835.1 of Halococcoides sp. Classification (GTDB taxonomy): domain Archaea; phylum Halobacteriota; class Halobacteria; order Halobacteriales; family Haloarculaceae; genus Halococcoides. The sequence goes on along the minus strand of JBDGTN010000097.1, from coordinate 5,038 downwards.
GGATCGAGCGCTCGATACCGTCGTGAAACTGATCGGGCCCGTCGCGCCACACCTCGCCGAGCACTGCTGGGACCGCCTCGGCGGTGACGGATTGCTCGCGACAGCGGACTGGCCCGCGGCCGACCGGCCCGACGACTACGAGATTACGGACCGTCTGATCGAAAACACCCGCGCGGACGTCCGGGACATCGTCGACGTCGCCGGGATCGACGATCCCGAGGCGATCCGGCTGGCGATCGCGCCCGCGTGGAAATTCGACGCCCACGCCTTCGCCCGGGAGTACGAGGGGTCGGATCCGATGGGGGCACTCATGGGCCAGGAGTCCATGCGCGAGCACGGGCAGGTCGCCGCCGATCTCGCCCAGGATCTGGCCGCCGACGTGCAGTCGCTGGCCGAACAGACCGATCCCGACCGCGAGCGGACCGCTCTAAACCGAGCGGCGTGGCTGATCGAAAGCGAGTTCGACGCGCCCGTGGAGATCCTCGACGCCGACGAGGCCGGTGACTGGGCCACGGATGCGCGACCGGGGCGGCCGGCGATCGACATCGAGGCGTAGGTCGCTGGCCGAGACGGCCGACACCCAGTCTGGTCGAAACGCTCAGTACGGCGAATCTTCGACGGTCTCCATCGACCGGTTTTTGAGTGCACGGCCGTCCGTCGCGTCGAAGAGGTGCACCGCCGATTCTGGAATCTCTGCGATCGCCTCCGTTCCGCTCTCGATCCGTTGCATTCCGGAGACGGTCGCCGTGAAGGTCGCCGCGTCGTCACTCGCTTCGTCGAACGCCAGGTGGACGTTCTCGCCGTCGCCCATCGGTTCGACGACATCGACGACTGTCCGGAACGATCTCGCCCCCGCGTCATCGCCTGTCAGATCGAGGGTGATGTCTTCGGGTCTGATTCCCAGGACGATGCGATCGGTGCCCTGGATTTTTTCGACTGTCGAGTCCGTGATCGGGTACCGGAACGCATCCGCCACGAGGGTGTCGTTCTCGAGCGTCGTCTCGAAGAAGTTCATCGACGGTTCTCCGAGGAAGCCAGCCACGAACTGATTGGCAGGCTGGTGATAACACTCCAGCGGTGTCCCGACCTGCTGGAGTGCACCGTCGTCGAGGATGGCGATGCGGTCGCCCATCGTCATCGCTTCGGTCTGATCGTGGGTGACGTACACCGTCGTCACGCCGAGGTCGTTCTGGATGCGCTGGAGTTCCGTCCGCATCGTCGCCCGCAGTTTGGCGTCGAGATTCGAGAGGGGTTCGTCCATCAGGAAGACCTCGGGGTCACGGACGATCGCCCGGCCCAGTGCGACCCGCTGTTTTTGCCCCCCGGAGAGATCGTCGGGTGTGCGGTCGAGGAATTCGCCGATGTCGAGCATCGTCGCCGTGTCCTCAACGGTCTCGGCGATGGTGTCGTCGTCGAGATCGGTGGATTCCTCCAGGCCGAAGGCCATGTTCTCCCGCACCGTCATGTGGGGATAGAGCGCGTACGACTGGAATACCATCGCAATGTCCCGATCGGCGGGTCGTTTCTCGTTGATCCGCTCGCTGTCGAGGCGAATCTCGCCGTCGGTGACGGACTCCAGACCCGCCACCATTCTGAGTGTCGTCGACTTGCCACACCCCGAGGGCCCGACGAGCACCAGAAACTCCCCGTCATCGATGTCGAGGGTCACGTCGTCGACGGCGACGACCTCGTTGCCATCGTTCTCTGTGAATACTTTCCGGACGTGATCGAGTTCTAATTCGGCCATGGATGGTTAGGCACGCACTCCTTTCGCGAACTTGTCCCCGAAGACAATGTAGACCAGGAGCGTCGGCAACGCCGCGATGAACGCTCCCGCCATCCGCAGCGGGAAGTTCGTTCCAGACTGGGAGGTCCCCAGTCCGACCAGTGCCTGGGTGACGACCGATGCGTCTCCGGACTGGATGATCACCAGTGCAAAGAGGAGGTCGTTCCAGATCTGGGTGAACTGATAGATAAAGACCACGGCAAACATCGGAATCGAGAGCGGCAACACGATCCGCCGGTAGATGCGCGTGATCGAGGCGCCGTCGAGACGCGCGGCCTCGAACATCTCCTGAGGGAGTTTCTTGTAGTACGACCTGAACAGTAGCGTACAGATCGGGATCCCGTACGCGGTGTGGGTCACGATCAGGGCGATGAGTTTCCAGTGGTACTCACGCAGGCCCACGACCGAGAGGTACGGCGTCAGGGCCTGGATTGCCTCCTGGAGCGGGACGATCGCGTACCAGAACTGGGTCAGCGGCACGAGCACGGCCTGGTAGGGGATGAACACGCCGGCGACAAACAGGATGTAGATCCCGACCTGTCCACGCCAGTCGACGTTCGTCAGTCCGTAGGCGGCCATGCTCGCGAGCAATCCCGAGAAGATCGTCGCCGGGATGACGAGGATGACGCTGTTGACGAGGCCGCTCCGCAGTTCGGTGAATGCGGTAATCCACGGTCGGATCGAGAACCGGCCGGCGTCGATCCAGGGCTGTTGAATCGGGGGGATGAACGGCCACTGCCCGGTGTAGCTGCCTGGGAGCTTGATCGAGGTCATCAGCCCCGTCTCGATCGGCAACAGATAAAACCCGATCATGGCAGCGAGGATGCCATACAACCCGATCCGGCGGAGCGAATGCCCGAAGACGACCAGATCGCCCGACCCTGGCTCGCGGTCGATCACAGTGCATCCCTCCGGTACTGGGAGTACAGGTACGGCACGACGATCCCCAGTGCCATCACGAACAGGACGACGGCGATGGTCGACCCGTACGCGTAGTTCCCGTTGCTGTACGCTTCTCTGACCATCCGCGTGGCGAGAATGTCCGCAGACGGCCCCGGATTGTACCCCCCGTACAGGGCGTACAGGAAGTCGAAGGCTTTCAACGCGAACACCATCAGGACGACCAGTGCGCTCACCGTCGCGGTTCGCAACTGCGGAAGGATGATCCGCCAGTACATCTTGATCGTGCTCGCACCGTCCACCCGGGCGGCTTCGAAGTGGTCGGTCGGAATCGCTCGCAGTGCCGCCAGGTAGACGACCATGGCGTAGCCACTGAACTGCCAGATCAGTGCGAATACCACCGCAGCGAGCTTGAGGTCCGGGTTCTGTATGATGCCGAACGAGTCGAACCCCAGCGACGTCCACACCAGGTTGATGATTCCTGTCTGTTCGTTGTACATGAACTTCCAGAACTTCGCCGTGACGACGAAGGAAAGACTCATCGGCAACAGGTATATCGTCCGGAACGTGTTTTCGAACCGGATGTCCTGGTCGACGAGAATTGCCAGCAGAAGGCCCACTGCGAGACAGAACACGGTAAAGCCGATCATCAACAGGAGTGTGTTGATCAGCGAGTTCCAGATCGGCGTCGGCGAGAGTCCGTACTGGGACCACTCGGGGACGATCTCACCACTGCCGAACGCGATAATGTAGTTCTCGAAATCCAGGTTCGTATAATCGACCGCCCCGATCCCCTGCATGTTCGTCAGCGAGATGATCACGTTCCAGACGATCCCACCGTAGACGAACAGGCCCATCAACAGGAACGGAGGGAGCCAGAACGGCGCGGATCTGACATCGTCTCGATCGAGAACCGACCCCAGTCGCTCGGCCGACCGCGCCGCTGTGGGGTGATCCCGCTCGTCAAAATACCGCTCGATCGTCGCGAGTGGTGTAGGCATAAACGAAGTTGTGCTGATGGCGATCAGTTGAACGCGTTCATCAGGTCCTTTGTCGTCGTTGCCACGTCGAACGATTCGATAAAGCCGGCGAACGCGTCCGTAATGTTCGTCCGAATCGGTGGCGCGACGGCAAGACCGTGCTGGATCGACGGGGGTTGGGCGCTCGAATCCGTGAAGTCCGCGAACTGATCCTGCTGGAAGGCGTTGAGTTTCGTCGGATCAGCGTCTTTCCGGGGCGGGATCGACCCCTTCTTCTTGTTGAATCGAATCTGGGCGTCCGTCGTTCCACAGTAACTCAGGAACGTCTTCGTGGCCTCCGGCGAGGGATTGTTCGAGGGGAACGGGAACGAGTCCATGTTCAGGGCGTAGGCCCCCGAGGATCCGGGGAACGTTACCTGGCCCCAGTCGGTTCCGTATTCGAAGTCCGATCGGTTGGAGTATGCCCCGGCCGCCCAGTCGCCCTGGTGGATGAATGCGGCATCGCCGTTCATGACGCGCTTGTTCGCCTCGGTGAACCCGATCGATGACGCGTCGTCGGGGTAGTACTCCCTGTAGGATTTGACTGTCTCGAGGGCTGACCGGATATCGCTTTCAGAGCCGTTCCCGTTGATGAACGCCCGATAGCCCTCGACACCGGCTTGGGCCAGGAGTATCGTCTCCCAGAGCTGGACAGTCGTCCAGCCGACGTTCGCCTGGGCGAACGGCGTCGCGTCAGTCTCGGTCGCCACCGTGTCGAGAGCACTGGCGAGGTCACTCGGTGATTGGAGCGTCGCAGGATCGACACCGGCCGAGTCGAGCACCGATTTGTTGTAAAACAGGTTGTTTATCCGGTGGATGTTCAGCGGGACCGTCACGAACGTGCCGTTGACCTTGGCCTGCTCTTTCGGGCCGGGCAGGTAGTTCGACTTGAGGTCGTCGTTCCAGACATCACCCTCGATGTCGCCGTATTTGCCCTCGAACTTGAGGAGGTTCTTGCCGGGCCAGGCCTGCCAGGTGCTCGGCGGGTTGTTCGACTGCATCCGGTTCTGGATGACCTTGTCCAGATTCGATCGCGCCGCCCCGTTGACTGGCTCCTGGGAAAATTTGATATCGGGGTGTTTTTTCTGGAACCCCTCGATCAGGGCGGCGATTGCATCTTTCCCGTCGCCGCTCGACCAGGCGTGCAGGAGTTCGATCGGCTTCTGGCCGCCACCGCCGTCGCTACATCCTGCCAGCCCGGTCGCTGCCGCCACACCACTCGCCCTGATAACATTCCGCCGTGTGAAGTATTGGCCGTCGTGTTCCATTATTGTCGCTCCATTGAACCACCCTGCCCTACTCACACATGGTACTTAGTAGTTGTCTCCGAATT
>JBDGTN010000149.1:14453-36243 GCA_042216835.1 Halococcoides sp. | reverse complement strand
CCCAGCGGCGACCACAGGACCGGCCGGAGTCGCTGTCGCAGGACAGGGCGAGGGCTGGAGGAGTCGCCGTCGCGGGACGGGGCGAGGGCTGGAGGAGTCGCTGGCGGTGGATACGGCGAGGGCTCCCGACGTCGCCGCGGGTGGAACCGGCGAGCCGAGCGGACGCAGGGCTCGACGGTTCGAGAGCCCGAAAAACGGCCTGCGCTTACAGGCGCGTCAGGTTTTTCGCGCGCGGTCCTTTCTCGGCCTCGACGATTTCGAACTCGACTTCCTGGCCCTCTTCCAGGTCAGGACCGCCGACGTCTTCCATGTGGAAGAACACGTCCTCGTCTGCGTCCTCGGTATCGATGAAGCCGTACCCGCCAGTGTCGTTGAAGAAGTCTACCGTTCCGGTTGCCATTGTAATCACTCCCGCTGGATGTCCTGGGCCCGCGGCCCCTGGTCTGCTTGTTCGATCGTGAACTCGACGTTCTGCCCTTCTTCGAGGTCGGGGCCGCCGACGTCCTCCATGTGGAAGAAGACGTCATCGTCCGCGTCCTCAGTGTCGATGAAACCGTAACCTTTGGTGTCGTGGAAAAAATCCACAGTACCGGTCGCCATTGCAACTCTCGAAACGATGGGAAGGTATTAAAACTCTGCGGTGCGGGCTCAAAACGGCCGTTCGAGCCGCGGTCGACGACGGCACGCGATCGAAATCGGTGATCGATCTCTCGACTGCCAGACGCAACGTTCAATGTGGGCCGTCGAGTTGCCTCGAACCATGCTCTCGTGGCTCCGGGACCTGGGTCGGCGGTCCTATCGGCGACTCCTCGAACGGGAAATAGCGGGGACTCCGACCCACGTCGCCGTGATCCAGGACGGCAACCGCCGGTACGCCCGGGCCCACGACGAGGAGACCACGTCTGGCCACCGCGAGGGCGCCCAGACGACCGAGCAGTTGATCCAGTGGTGTGCCGAACTCGGCATCGAAGAACTCACGCTGTATGCGTTCTCGACCGAGAACTTCAAGCGCCCGCGCGAGGAGCGCGAGGCCCTGTTCGATCTGATCGCGGAGAAGCTCCGCACTTTCGCGGACCTGGACGAGGTCGAGGCCGCTGGCGTGCAGATCCACGCCGTCGGCGAACTGGATCGACTCCCCGAGCGGGTCAGGGATGCCATCGACTATGCCGAACGCCAGACCGCCGATCACGACCGATTCCGGTTGAATATCGCGCTGGCCTACGGCGGCCGGGCCGAACTCCTGACGGCCGCGAGACGGGTCGCCCATCGCGTCGAGGCCGGCGAGATCGAGTCCAGCGACATCGATATCGACACTATCGAGAGCGAACTTTACGACGGCCCGAGCCACGAGGTCGATCTCATCATCAGAACCGGCGGGGCCGAACGCACAAGCAACTTCCTGCCCTGGCGAGCGAGCGGCAACGAGGCCGCGGTGTACTTCTGTACGCCGTACTGGCCGGAGTTCAACAAGGTCGATCTCCTCCGGGGGATCAGGACCTACGAGTCGCGCCGGGCATCTCACCGCCGGACGCGTGCGAAACGTGCGCTGGCGGTCCTTCGAACGGTACAGGATGCCGATCTCGACGAGGCGCGGGCCGTCCTCCGCCGACTGCGCGATGCCGTCCCCGAGACGGTCGAGGTGGACGCCGTCCTCGATCGACCGGCCGGCGAGACCGGTGATCGCCGGGAGTAAGGTCGGATTCGATCGAGGCGGTATGCTCGCGAGGACCGTCGAGGACGATCGGGAGTGCCCGTCACCGGCCGAAGCGGCGCTGCCGACGCTGGTAGTCCCGTAGCGCACGCAAATAATCGCGCTTGCGGAAATCCCGCCAGTTGACGTCCGTAAAGTAGAGCTCGGAGTACACCGACTGCCAGATCATGAAATCGGAGAGGCGCTCGGCACCGGTCTTGACGAGTAGATCGGGCGGTTGGGGAAAGACCAGTCGGTGTTCGATCGCCGTTTCGTCGATATCTTCGGGATCGAGGTGGCCGTCGCGCACGTCGGCCGCGAGGTCTCGCACGGCGCGAGCGAACTCCGATCGACCGCCGAGTCCGATCGAAATCTGGATCGTCGCGTCCGCGCGACGGTCGGTCTCCGGAGTTCGAATCGCCATCGAGGCCGGCGCGTCGACATCTTCCAGCGCGCGGGTGAGCGGCGGCACGGCTGCCTCGTCGAGAACGCTCACGTAGAGCGTGACCATCTCGGCGTCGAACTCCAGCGCCCACCCGAAGAAGTCTTCGAGCGTGTCGTAGGCCCCTTGTTCGAGGAGGTCGCGCTCGGTGATGACGACCGCGACCGAATCGGGGAGGGCAGCGTCGCTCGAACGAATGCGAAGTTCGAGGTAGCGATCGAACAGCCCCACGAACGCTCCTTGCCGTCGGGGGCCCTAAAGCTCACGTCTGCCACCGACCGCCGCCCAGTCTGCCACCGACCGCTGTCCAGTCCCCCGCCGTGCAGTTCACAAGCGGTAAGTGGATCTCCACGAATACTCGACCCGTGACATCGCCAGTCCGACGGGCGGTCGCGTTCGCCGTCGTCGGATCACTCGCGGTGCCGGTCATCGCTCTCGGGACCGTCTTGCCCGACGCGGCACTCCCCTTCTGGAGTGCGGCCCCCTTTCTCGCGATCGCGGGAATCGCCCTGTTCGGTATCGACGAGGGGCCGCTGTTCGAGTTGTTCGCCCGCCCGGGCGATCGACGCGACCGCCGCCTGTACGGCCTGGCGGGGTTCAGTCTCGCGATCGGCGGACTCACGTTGCTGGTCACTCACCTCGGAATGCCGGTATCGGCCTTTCTCGCCGCCGTTCTCGTCGTCTCCGTCGGGCCGGTCGCGGCTCAGATCGCGAATCGGTACACGACCGATACGGCCGCGACGACGGCCGCGTTCGTGATCGGTGGGACGGCCGGGGCGATCGCGGGAACCTGGATCGGGATTCGATTCGGCCCGGCGTCGGTTGCGGACGGCGTGGTCGGCCCGCCCGCGTCGACCGTCGCCAGGATCGTCTTCCTCGGGACGGTCGGCGCGCTCGTCGCCGCGCTGGTTCGGGTCACGCTCGTCGATCGCGACGATCCGCTCGTGGTCGTATCGGTCGCTCTCGCGCTGTGGGTGCTGGCTGCGCTTCCCGTCGCGACCGATCCGGTCGTCGTCGCCGCAGGCCTCGGCCTCTCGGGCGGGCTGGGGTATGTCGCCAGACGACTCCAGACGGCCTCGGTCCACGGGATGGTCAGCGGTGTCCTCCTCGCTTTTCTCGCGATCGTCCTCGGCGGGGGACAGGCGGAGTGGATCCTGTTGCTCGTGACGTTTTTCGGCGTCGGTGGCCTCTCGACGAAGTTCAGATACGACCGCAAGCGTGCTCGCGACATCGCCGAAGATCACGCTGGTGCTCGCGGCAGTGCGAACGTGTTCGCGAATGCCGCGGTCGCGACGCTCGCCCTCGTCGGCGCGGCCGCGAGTCCAGCCCTCACGGGGATCGCGATCGATCCGTTCCGCCTCGCGTTCGCGGGGTCGCTCGCCGCCGCACTCGGTGATACGCTCTCCAGCGAGATCGGTGGATTGTACGATCGTCCGCGCCTGATAACGACCTTCGAGATCGTCGATCCGGGAACGGACGGCGCGATTACCTGGCAGGGCGAGTGCGCGGGCCTCGCCGGGGCCGGCCTGATCGCCGTTTTCGCCGCGATGGTCGTCCCTTCGATCGGCCTGTTGAGCGCGCTCCTGATCGTCGGGGCTGGTTTCGTCGGCATGACGGTCGACAGCCTCCTCGGCGCGACCGTCGAGGGCATGCTCCTCGAAAATCAGGGCGTCAACTTCCTCGCGACGGCGGCCGCAGGCCTCACGGCTGGACTCGTTGCCATGCTGTGATCGCCGACACGACGGCGACGGCGTCCGCGCCTGCCTCGACGACGGCGGGCGTTCGATCGGGCGTAAATCCTGTCGCGGCCGTCACTCGACCGACGAGACCGCCTCCTGCAGTCGTCGGGTCGCGGCGGCCGGGTCGTCGGCCGCGGTGATCGCCGACACGACGGCGACGGCGTCCGCGCCCGCTTCGACGACGGCGGGCGTTCGATCGGGCGTAATCCCGCCGATCGCGACGATCGGGATATCGACGGCATCGGCGATCGCCGTCACGCGATCGGTGCCGATCCCCTGCTGGGTGGGGTCGACATCGTCTTTCGACGTGGTCGGATAGACGGCTCCGACGCCGAGATAATCGGCCCCCTTCGCGGCGGCCTCGCGAGCGCCCTCGACCGTCGAGACCGATCGTCCGACGATGGCGTCCGAACCGAGGAGATCGCGGGTAGCGGGCAGTGGAAGATCGCTGTCGCCGAGGTGGACGCCATCGGCCTCGACGGCCAGGGCGAGGTCGGCCCGATCGTTGACGATCAAGGGCACGTCGTGGGCGTCGGTCAGCGAGCGAAGGCGGCGGGCGAGATGATATCGATCGCGAGCAGATCGACCTTTCTCGCGGAGTTGCACGGCATCGACGCCGGCATCGAGTGCCGCGGCGACGATATCGTCGCTCGATCGACCCGCGGACTCACCCCGCTGGGTCACGAGATAGATATCCGAGTCGAACATGTTTCAGCCATCACATTCGAGCCGTGTGGGTCTTGTGGTTTCCCGACACGGTGACCTGATCCACGGTACCACGCCGATACTGACTCCGCGGCTCCGGACGTGTTGCTCCGTCGCCGCAATCGACGCGGCTCCGGACGTGTTGCTCCGTCGCCGCAATCGACGCGGCTCCGGGCTATTTATATTCCGGGCAGGGATCGAGGTCGTCGAGACCACGGTCGTGAGCGTCACAGAATGGTGTCGTCCCCCTCTCGTACCGGAAGTGGTCACACGTCCCACAGTAGCGGTCGGGGCCGTCCACGTGGTCCCGATCGGATGCCGACTGCCCATTCGTCCGTCCGCGAGCGGTGTCTGATGGCCTCGACGATCCGGTTCGGGCGGGACTCGCTCGCGAGTCAGTGGCGACCGTCCGATCGCCGACGGACTCCGCGGTCGAACGTCGAGTGTCGCGGTCGGCGTCCGGGGTCGCGCCGCCGTCCGGCGCCGCATCGGAGTGACCCCCCGACGGCGTTCCCGGTCGGTTCTGCGGTTCGATCTCGCCCTCGCCGAACCCGAAGAGGCCGACGCCGCCGAACGACCCCGAATCCGGGGCTTCGAGGAGTTCGACGCGGCCGGTTTCGGTCACGCGGAGGCGGGCCGAACCGCCGGGGTGCTGGCGGGTCTGAAAGGTCGCCACGGCGACGAACAGTGACCACAGCGATAGCACCGTGCCGGCGACGAACACCGAGACCGTGAGGAAGGTTGGCAGGGTCCCGCCGTTCGAGAGCCAGTGGGCCGGATAGACCACGACGAACAGCACGACGCCGACGAGGGCGACGATCAGGCCGATGGCCGCCCCGGCGAGCGTCTCGCGATCGGTCGGCATGGCGACGAACCCGCCGGCGATCATTCCCAGCAGGCCCACGCCGCCGATCGCTCCCGCGAGTCTGCGGGCACCGTAGCGGCCGATGGCTCCGTTCCCCAGCCCCGTCGTTGCCAGCGCAATCGCGATGACCACCGTCACCCCACCTGCCAGCACGACTCCCATCCCTGCCAGGAGTTGCGGCCCCGCGACGGGCGTCCGCGCATCGCCGCGATAGACCGCCTCCAGACTGGCCATACGGACCGATAGGCGGTCGTCCCCTAAAGTGGTGTGTCAGACAATCGTCCGACACCCTCGGACCGTGGCCGCGAGCGTAACGCCCATGGCCCGGCCGTGCGAGGGTCTGCTCATGAGCAACGACGCGAGCGAGGACGAAAGCGAGTCAGATCCACTGGCGCTGGGCCCCGACGCCGATATCGACGGCGTTCCCATCGCGCAGGTCGCCGCCCGACTCTCCTGGGGGATATCCGCGAGTCGGATCCGACGCCGCGAAGGCTCGACGACGATCCGCACGCCAGACGGCCCGCGAACGGTGGCCGACCTCCTCGACGAGACCGATCGATCGTATTTCGAGAGTCGACAGGACTTTCGATCGGCGATGGATCGCGTGATCGGAACCGGGCCAGTACCGTCCGACGCGTCCGCTGACCGGTGAGTGGCCACGGGTGGGACCGGATCGCTCCGGGAGCGCTCGGCCGGAGTGGTTTTTATCCGTCGGGCTGAAACGTCCGGTATGGGCGAGGAACCGACCGTCCCCGTCGTCTGTTCGGACTGCGACACGACGACGCGGGTTCCGCTGGCCGAACTCGAGGAGACGATTGTCGATCACAACGAACGACTCCACGACGGCGACCCCATCGCCGAGGTCGATCCGGCCATTTCCGACGCCCTCGCCGACCTGGTCGCGGAGGACATCGTCTTCGAGGAGTGAAAGACGGTCCAGCGACCGCCGCGCCGTCACCGAATTTCTCATTCCGTGACACAATCCTCGTGATTTAAGGAGATCGACCCCCTGTTTTTACATAGATGGGGGCTAATGGGTGGCCGCCCACCCGCCGGGTTATCGGCGTTACGCTCCTGCTCGGGGTCGTAACGCTGCTCGCGACGGGGGGCATCGTGGTCGTAATGGTGGACCAGCCCCAGGTCAAGCGATACGAGAACGCGTGGGGGGCGGTGACCGAGAACTCCACCACCATCGAGACGCGGGCCGTGGTCGACAATCCCAATCCGATCGGGGTGCCACCGATCGTCGGCCTCTCGTATACGATCGCCCTCGACGAGACGACCGTCGCCAACGAATCGACCGGCGGGATCGGATTCGCGAGCGGCACGAGCAACGTGACCGTCGAGACGACGCTCGACCACGACCGGATCGTCGAGTGGTGGGTCGAGACCGACCGCCACGGTCGGCCCTCGACGCTGTCGATCAGTCCTCGCCTCGAATTCCCGCTGTTTTCTCAACCCCTTCCGGAGCAAACGCGGTCGTTCAGAACGTCGCTGCTTCCGCGGGAAGGCCTCGACAACGACACGGCGGCCGTCGGCGACACTCGGATTCGCCTCTCGAACCAGTCAGTGCAGTGGGGTGACGCCACCGAAAGCGAGACCGAGGTTCGATTCGCGATGACGCTGTCCGGCGATCGCGCAGTGACGATCGACCACTTCGCCTTTGCAATGCGGGCCAACGACGTGACCATGGGGACCGATCGCGTCCCGGGCGCGACCGTTCCCGTCGCGGACACCAACCGCGTCGTCGTCAGGCCTTCGATCGATACCCAGACCGTCGACGACTGGTGGGCCAGTCACGTCACCAACAACGAGACATCGACCGTCGAGGTGGCCCTCGTCGCGGTCGTCGAGGTGAACGGCCGCCAGCACTCGGTCGTCCTCGACTCCTTTAGCAAGCGCCTGACCGTCGAGACCGATCTGCTCGGGCCCGATGCGACGGCCGTCACGTCCCGACCGCTGGACGATGAGGCCGCGCTGTCGGCCGTCGAGAAAGAGTAGGTGGAGTCAGTCTTCGTCGTCGGTCATGTCCTGCAGTCCGGCCACGAGTTCTTCGGTCGAGGCCGAGGCTTCGGTCGAGAGTTCACCATCGTGATCGTGTTCGTGAACGGTCACGCCCTCGCTGTCGTCGGTATCGACATCCTGGTCCTGTTGTTCGGATTCGTCGTAGCTTCCAAAGCCCATGGTCTCCGTGCGCCGGGAGTGACGATAAACTCCTCGGTCGATTCGCCCCGTGTGGACCGTGGACACCCGCCGTCCGTCGGTGTGACGGAAGGCCACACTGCCGGTCCAGTACCGATCACTTCCAGCGGTCCAGTACCGATCACTTCCAGCGGTCCAGTACCGATCACTTCCAGCGGTCCAGTACCGTCAGTCCGCCGATTCTACATCGATCACCGCCCGTGTTCCTCGTGGGCGCTCGTGAGATGGCGACCGGCGAGCGCACCGAGCAGCGAGAGTTCGCCCGCGAGCGTCGCCGTCGCGATGATCTCAGCGAGTGCCGCGCCGTTCGTGCCCGGCGGGTCGCCGCCGCCCGCGAGTCCGAGGACCGAGAGGGCCTCGCGCTGTGTGGGCAGGCCCGTCCCGCCCCCGACGGTGCCGACCTCCAGCGAGGCCAGCGTCACGCTGGCATACAGCGATCCGTCGCGGTCCTCGACGGTCGTGATCGTGTTCGCCCCCTCGACGACCTGGGCCTCGTCCTGGCCGAGCGCGAGAAACGCCGCGCCGATCACGTTCGCGGCGTGGGCGTTGAACCCCAGCGCACCGGCTTTCGCGCTCCCGACGAGATTCTTGCGGGTGTTCACCTCGGCGATCGCCGCGGGCGTCGCGCCGAAGCGGTCGGCGACCACGTCGGCGGGCACCTCCACGTCGGCGGTCACGGTGTAGCCACGCCCCTCGACGCTGTTGATCGCAGCGGGTTTCTTGTCCGAACAGAGGTTGCCCGACACCGCGACGAGTTCGGCCGGCGTCTCGGATTCGATCAGTTCGGCCGCCGATCGCGACCCGATCGTCGCCATGTTCATGCCCATCGCATCACCCGTGTCGTACCGGATGCGGACGAACACCGAGTCGCCCACGACGTACGGCTCCAGATCCTGAAAGTCGAGGTGGGGATCGGTCTCGGCGGCCGCGGCCCCGATCCGGTCGGCCTCGCCGGTCACCCAGTCGGCGACATCGCGGGCCTCGCTCACGTCGTCGACCGTGAACACCGGCGCGCGGGTGATCCCCGACTCGACGATGCGGGCGGTCGCGCCGTCGGCCTCGCGGATCGCGGCCATGCCACGATTGACCGAGGCGATCAACGCGCCCTCGGTCGTCGCCAGCGGCACGCGCACCGATCGATCGACGAACTCGCCGGCGACGGGGACGGGTCCGGCGACGCCCATCGGCACCTGGGCCGCACCGATCATGTTCTCGACGTTCGGTTCGGCGTCGGCCGCGGGGATCGCCGTCGCGCCGATCGTCTCCAGATCGGTCGCGGTTGCCGACTCGACCGCGGCCCGGCGCACCTCACCGGCGGTCTCGGCGTCTGTGTGGTCGTCGAGTTCGTGCAGGTCGATCTCGCCACGCTCGACCGCTTCGAGCAGGTCGTCCTCGGACATATGCGCTCCTCGCGGGCGGCCCCCTAAAGCCTGTTCGAGCACGAACCGACTCGTCCGCCGAGCCACAGTCAAAATTCGTCGAGCGTGTGCTGGTCGGACGCGAGCGCCTGGGCGTGATACCCGCGCGTCATCAGTTCGCTCGCGAATGCCTCGGTCGCCCCGTGAACCGTATAGACCCGATCGGGATCGACCCGATCGACGACCGCGAGCAAGTCCTCGAAATCACAGTGATCGGAGAGCACGAACGTCGCGTCGTAATCGTTGGCGTACTGGAACGACGAATCGATCGCCCACCCGGACACCCCGACCGTGAGTGCGCCCGTCTCGGCGATCAACTCGTCGACGAAACCGAGCGATCGGACCTGGCTCGGCAGGACGACTGCGTCGCCTGCTCCGATCCGATCGCACTCGTCGATCGATCGCGCGCCGAACGATCGGTCCTGCGCGGACTCGATCGGGGCGTTCATCGCCCGGATGGCATCGGAGACGAACAGGCGATCGCGATCGGAGCGGGCCACCAGCGCCTGGAGTTCCTGGGCCCGACCCAGCGCGTACCCAAAGAGGATCACCGGTCGATCGAGCGTCGCCGAGAGCCACGTGACGATCTCGTCTTCGACCGTCTCGGGCGGGGGAAACGCGTACTCGGGCGATCCGTAGGTCGACTCGATCACGAGCACGTCGGCCGACACGGGGTCGAACCCCTCGACGAGTTGTCGATCGCGCAGGGCACAGTCGCCCGTGTGGAGGACGCGCCGATCGCCCTCGACGATGACCGATCGCGATCCGGGGACGTGGCCCGCGGGCACGAGCGAGACGGCCGGATGGTCGAGCGGGTCGGGAACGGCGTCCCGACGAACGCCCGCGAGGGTGCGGGTCAACGGCGAGGCGATCGCCGCGTCGGGTGCACGGTCGTAGAGGTGATCGCCGTGGGCGTGGGTGTAGACCGGAACGCCGTCTGCGGGATCGCTGGCGTCGACGACGACCGTCGGCCCGCCGGGCACGTCGATCCGGACGCCATCGCCGTGGCTGATCGAAACCACGATCGGGGTTCGCCCCCGCTCACCAAGAGCGATTCGACACGGGGGCCGGGCCGAGCGACACACTGATCGGCCAGGCAAACGCGAGACTTACGGTGATCGGTCCCGGAGCGATGCTCGTGCGCGTCGAGGAGAGTTTCATCCCGGTGTACGGCGTCGGCGAGACGACCGAAAAGCGACTCTGGCGACGAGGGATCACCCACTGGGACGACTTCGAACCCAGCGCGGTCGGATCGACGACCGCCGATCGCATCCAGTCGTTCATCGACGACGCTCGCGAGAGCCTGGACGCCCGGGACAGCGATTACTTCGCCGAGCAGTTTCCCAGCCGGGAGCGCTGGCGGCTCTACGAGACGTTCGCCGACCGCGCCGCCTTTCTCGACATCGAGACGACCGGGCTGGATCACCATCGGCACAACGTGACGACCGTCAGCGTTCGGCTCGACGGCGAGACGACCACGCTCGTCCGCGATCGCGATCTGACCGCTCGCCGACTTCGCGAGGTGCTCGACGACGCCGACCTGCTCGTCACCTTCAACGGCGCCCGATTCGACGTTCCATTTCTGAAGACCGCGTTCGATTGCGACGCGGTACTGGATCGAGCCCACCTGGATCTCATGTATCCCTGTCGCCGACTGGATCTCACGGGCGGGCTCAAGCAGATCGAACGGGATCTGGGGATCGAGCGCGACCGACCGGATCTGGGCGGCGACGACGCCGTCCGGCTCTGGCGGGAGTACCGCCGCGGCGACGAGCACGCCCTGGAGACGCTGGTGAGCTACAATCGCGAGGACGTGGACCACCTCGAAACCGTCGCCGATCGGGTCGTCGATCGCCTTCACGCCCGGACCGTTCCCGACGACTGCCCGCTGTCGGTTCAGTCCCGGTAGAGCCAGACGATCGACACTGTCGAGACCACGAGTACCGCGAGGACGTGTCCGAGAACGAGCCAGGCCAGGAGCGTCCCCCAGACGAACGGGACGAGCGCGACCTGAATCCCGGCGAACGCGACGACGAGCAGGTCGGCCTCGATCAGCGTCCGGCGCTGGAAGTCGTCGAATTCGCCGTCGAGTGCCACTGACCGCCAGGCCCCGACGATGCTGGCCCACCACGCCGTCCCGATACGATAGCAGAGATCCCAGACGACGAGCAGCGCCAGAACGACCACCGCCGCGGGGGCCTCGGGACCGAGGACGGTTCCCACCACGCCCGCCGGGTCGGTCGTGATCACGTACGTGAGGAAGGCCACGACGGCGACGACGCCCATCACGACATCAATGGACGATCCGAACAGCAGTCGCCGATACGATGGCGGCGGGTCGGCCCGCCGAATGCGTCCGCTCACGACCCCCATGAGCCCGCTGCCCGCGGTGGCGACGCCGATCGCGACGATCGCAGCGGGAAGGGCCGCCCAGAGATCGAACGTGGCCGCGACGAGCATCGCGACGCTCGCGAACCCGCCGAACTGGATCGCCAGCGCCAGCGGTGGCGGTGGCGTCCAGCCCGGGACTGCACCGATGATGTTCAGATACGCCCAGTCCTCACCCGCCGGCATCGCTCCCCTCCGAGGCGGCGTCCGCGGGGGAGACCGCCAGGTCGCCCGTCGCTTCCAGCGCGGTCGCGACGGCCTCGGCAAACGGCGTCCGATCGATCTCGACGATCGATCGAATGGCGTCGTCGGTGACGACGACGGGATTCTCGACGCCACGGATCAGCGGCCGGGCGACGGTGCCCGGAACGTCGGTGACGAGTTCGACCCAGTACGCCGACAGCGACGGCGAGAGCACCGGCACGGGCACGATGATCGGATTCCGCCCCATCTGGCGGGCGGTCTCCTCGATCATCTGCTGGTAGGTCAGCACGTCCGGCCCGCCGATCTCGTAGGTCTCGCCCGCGGTCTCGGGGTGGTCGAGCACGCCGACGAGGTACGCGATCACGTCCGCAATCGCGATGGGTTGGCAGGCCGTCCGGACCCACTTCGGCGTGATCATCATCGGCAATCGACCGGCGAGCTGTGAGATCAACCGAAAACTCACGCTGCCAGCGCCGACGACGATCGCCGCCCGGAGTGTCGTACAGTCGGGCGTGCCGCTCGCGAGCACCGACTCGACCTCGCGCCTGGACTGGAGGTGTTCGGAGAGGTCCTCGCCGGTCTCGCCGAGGCCACCGAGATAGACGATGCGTTCGACGCCGGCGTCCTCGGCTGCCGCGACGAAGTTCTCGGCGGCGCGGCGATCGCGTTCGGCGAATTCCGGGCCCGATCCCATCGAGTGGACGAGATAGTACGCCGTGTCGACGCCCTCACAGACGCCATCCAGCGAGTCTCGGTCGAGCAGATCGCCTTCGACGACGCTTGCGCCCGCTGGCGGGTCGTACTTACTCGCGTCGCGAGTGAGCGCTCGCACGTCGTGGCCGGCATCCTGAAGGGCTACCAGGAGTCGACCGCCGACAAAGCCCGTCGCGCCGGTGACGAGAACGGTCATACCGTCCGTTCGTTCCCCAGCGGGATGGGTGTACTGGCGACCAGCCGTGAGTGCCGCCAGGTCAGCGAGTATTGTCACGACGCCACGAGGCTCTCGATTCTTACAGGGAGCTACCGGCAGCTATAGAGCACTCATAGCAGCGTTCACATGCACACCGTTCGACCGACCGATCGAGGTCCCCGATGACGACTCCCCTCCACCCCCAGACTACTCGTCCCCTCGCCCTGCTCCTCGTGGTCACGGTGTTGGCCGTGACCATTCCCGGTGTGGGGGCCACCACGACGATATCGAATGCATCGTCAACGGTGAGTATCGACCACGAACCAGTGCCGACCGATAGTGAGCCATTGTCGACCGATAGTGGGCCAGCACCGACCGATATCGAACCTATTGCCGATCGATCCCTGCCCACAGCCGAGTCCAGCGGCCCGGCAGCGTCGGTCACGATCGACGATACTGCCAAAACCGGACTCCTCGGGCCGACGCCGATCCCGGTCTCCGTATCGGCCGCGACGGCCGACGTACAGGGTTATACGCTCGTCGTCTCGGTGACGAGTGAAGCCGGTCGATTGACTGGCATCGAGATCGACCATCCGGCCCATCTGATCGATGTTTCCGTCGCTGACGACGGTCGATCTGCGACCGTTCGGGTCGCCGGTGCCACGCGCCGGTCGACCACGACCGATCAGACCCGGCAGTTCGACCTGCTCGTCGATGCACGAGCGGCTGGCGCCCCCGTGAAGATCACCATCGAGCAAGCGATCGTTCGCCAAGCAGACGGCACGACGACAGCGGTCGGAGATCGGCGAAACTACACCGGGATGGTGGCGACGCCCCCGCTGGTCGATGGCGGTGGGCCGATCACGAACCTGGACGACGACGGCACCTACGAAGACATCGACGGCGATGACGACCTCGATTCCGACGATGTCAACGCACTGTTCGTCCTGTCTGATACACCGGCCGTCTCTGAAAACGTGCCGACCTTCGATTTCGATTCCGACGGGCGAATCACCCTTCAGGACGTGATGGCACTGCACCAGGCCGCCCTGTCGAGTTCGTCGGCGACCAGCACGACGACACGGCGATAAGCCCCAGCGTCGATGCCGATCGAAACACGGGGTGATCGGCACACGGTCGTGGTGATCGGCCCCGAGCGACGCTGATCAGGATCCAGTCGATGCCGTTCGGGTCCCAGGCGACGGGCACTTTGCCCGTGGATTTAACCGTGACAGCGCCGTCGCTCGGCCCATGGCCCACGTCCACGTCCATGCCGGTGTCGATCTCTCCGGGGGCATCCTCATCGACGGTCTCCCGGGGGAAGGACTCGTTGGCAAGATCGCCGCCGATCACCTGATCGAAACTCACGACCTCGACGAGGTTGCGACCATTTTCTGTGACGGCCTCCCCGAGGTGGCGACCTATCGCGAAGATCGAACGGATCTGCGCGCCCCGGTCCGTATTCACGCCGACGACGCGGGCGAATTGCTCGTCCTCCAGAGTGACGTCCCGGTCTCGCCGTCGAACGCCGACGATTTCGCCACCTGTCTGACCGAGTTCTTCCAGACCCGGGACATCCTCCCGCTGTACGTGAGTGGCAAGGGCGTCGAGGACATCGACCAGCGACGCGTCATCGGCGTCGCGACCGGCGGGGCCGACCGGCACTTCGCCGATATCGAGGTGGCCGATCCCACGGACAGCGGGGCGGTTACGGGCCCGACTGGCGCACTTTTGTATGCCGCCATCCGCCAGGAGATGGACGCACTCGGCATCATCGTCGAGGCCACTCCCAAGTTCCCCGATCCCGAGGCCGCCCGACGATTGCTCGACCGCGTGGTCGCCCCACTCACGGGGATCGACCTCGACACCGAATCGCTCGTCGAACAGGCCGAAGAGATCGGCGAGACACGGGAACGCCTCGCACGCGAGATGAGCCAGGCCGGCGACGAGAGTTCGGGCGTCCAGCCGATCGGCTTCCAGTGAGTGCCCGCCTGGCTGCCAGGCCGACTGCCGAGACGATCGCGTTTCTTTTCCTCATTCATCGGCGATTTCGGAGCGATGGCCCTGGCGATTGCGCTGTGGACGACGCTCGCGGGCGCGGTCTTCGGCCTTGCGCTGGCGGTCCCGCCGGGCCCGATGAACGCCGTCATCGCCGAAGAGAGCGTTCAGAATGGCGTTCGATCGGGCGTCATCGCCGGGCTCGGCGCGATGACCGCCGACGCCATCTTTCTGGGCCTGTCGCTCGTGGGCGTCGTCGCCGTCATCCGCGATGTACCGCTGGTGCGGGCCGGGATGCTGGCGGTCGGTGGGGGGCTGATGTGCTGGTTCGCGATCGACGCGGTCAGGACCGCGGGTTGGCTCCCCACCGATGGCGACGCCACCGGCGGCGATCCCGCCGACCGGACCCGTGGCTTTCGGCGGGCGTTCGCGCTCGCGATCACCAACCCCTACCAGATCGTCTTCTGGCTGACCGTCGGCGTCGGGTTGCTCGATCCCGGACGCATCGACGTGCTCGCCGCCGCTCACGACGGTCTCGCGGGCCTGCTCGTCGTCCGGACGGGCACGCCACTCCTGATCGTCGGGCTGTTCGGCGGGATCGCCTGCTGGATAGTCGGCTTTCCCACCGCACTCGTGGCGCTCGGGCGCCGGATCGACCGCTTTGCGTCGCTGATCGCCGCCGCGAGCGCGCTCGTCCTCGCTGGCTTCGGCGTGGCCTTCCTGGTCGAAGCTGTCTCGCTCCTCCTTTAGGCCCCGGGTTCGGCGTCGTCGCTCGGACTCGCCGGCCCGTCGGCGTCCATACCGGCGACCTCCATCTCGAGCCACTCCTTGAACCACCGGACGCGTTTCATCCGCCGGTGGGCGATGCTCTCGGCAGTGTCGCTTTCGATCCGATCGCGAGCATCGTGCCCGCGTTCGAGCACGCGATCCACCATTTCGGCGCTATCCATGTGCGTCCGGGCCTCGTACCCCATCCGGAGAAAGAGGAGCGTCATGCCGTTCGCGCCGACCTTGTCCAGCACGTCGGCCTCGATGAGACACTGCGTCTCCAGTGGCAGATCCGTCACGGGGCCCTGATAGGAGTGATCCTCGATGGCCGAACACACCTGGTCGACAAACGACTGCGGATAGTCGACGTGGGTGGTCAGGTACTCGCGAGCGACGTGAGCACCCGAATCGGCGTGTTCGTCCTGTTCGGCCTCGAGTTTGGCGATGTCGTGAAAGAGCGCGGCAACCCGCACCACGTCGGGATTGGCCCCCTCCTTGCGGGCGATCTCGACCGCGAGATCGACCACGTTCCGGATGTGGTTGAACCGGTAGGTCGCCGAGTGCCAGGGGTACCAGCGCATCCGACCGCCCTCGTCTTCGTTCTCGACGCTGGCGCGCAGATACTCCCAGACGAACTGCTCCATCGCCTCGAATTCCTCCTCGGAGACGGGCCGCTCACGGATTTCGACACCCACGGCACCACCTCCTCCGCAACGTCGCGTGTGCGTCAGTCATTATCGATATAAACGCCGGACCGACTCTTTAGGGTTACGACACCTCCGGCGGCGGGCGGCACGCTTTTGCCGACGGATCACGCCCGCCCGATATGGACGCACCTGCCGCTGGAAGGGCCGGCACCGATCCCGACGTGGTGGTGCTCCGGGGCAAGCCCCACGGGATGGACCCCGCAACCTACGCCGCCGCCCTCCGCGAGAGACTCGACGACGCGACCGTCGCGCTCGCGGAGACGCCCGCCGACGAGCGCGCCCTCGTCGCCGACGCCCCCGTGGTGACGGGCTTTTCGATCGACGAGGACCTGCTCGACGCGGCGGGGGCCTTGGATCTGTTCGCCTGCACCTACGCCGGGACCGGTCACCTCCCCCGCGGGGCGCTGGCCGAGCGCGATGTTGCGGTCACGAACGCCTCGGGGGTTCACGGTCCGAACATCGCCGAGCACGTCATCGGCGCGTTTCTGACCTTCACGCGGCGATTCCTCACCGCACGCCGCCGTCAGGACCGCCACGAGTGGCGCTCCTACCAGGCCCGCGAATTCGCGGGCAGTCGGGTCGCCATCATCGGCCTCGGTGCGATCGGGCGGACGATCGCCGACCGCCTCGCGTCGTTCGAGGTCGAGACCGTCGGCGTGCGGTATTCGCCCGCAAAGGGCGGGCCGACCGACGAGGTGGTTGGCTTCGATCGATTGCACGACGCGCTCGCCGGGAGCGAGTATATCGCACTCGCGACGCCGCTGACCGACGAGACCCGCGGGTTGATCGACGAGGAGGCGTTCCTGACGATGGACTCCGACGCCGTCCTCGTCAACGTCGCCCGCGGGCCCGTCGTCGACACCGACGCGCTTGTCGCGGCGATCCGGAACAATCACGTTGCGGGCGCGGCCCTGGACGTGACCGATCCCGAACCGCTGCCGCCCGAGCATCCGCTGTGGGACTTCGAGAACGTCCTGATCAGCGCGCACGTCGCGGGCCACACGCCCGACTACTACGACCGACTCGCGGACATCGTCGCGCCGAACGTCGAGCGCGTGCTCGCGGGTGAGGATCTGGCGGAGTTGGAAAATCGGGTGGTGTGACAGTCGGCGGGCCTGTTGTGACCGTTCGGAGAAAGTCCTTCGTGGTTCGGCAGACAACTGTATGCACATGTCGGAGAGCATCCGCCTCTCCGAAGAGGCCTACGAACGCCTCGCGGCCCACAAAGGTGACGACGAGACGTTCTCCGAGGTCGTCTTCAGACTCGCTGGCGAGCGGTCACTGCTCGAACTCGCGGGCATTCTGAGCGACGAGGAGGCCGACGATCTCCGAACTGCGATCGAACAGCGTCGCGAACGGCGACAGGGCGACCTCGAAGATATTGCCGACCGAATGGGTGGGTCGTAGCGTGATCCTCGACACCGCATTCCTGATCGATCTGATGAACGGTGACGACGACGCCATCGACACAGCACGGGAGATGGAACGGGACCGGGTCCAGCAGCGGCTCTCGGCGATGACGCTGTTCGAACTGTACTACGGCATTGCTCGGGCGGCCGACTCCGAAAGTGAACGAGAGACCGTCGAAGACGTCTTGTCATCGAAACCCGTCCATCCCGCCGACTCGGCCGTCATGCAGAAAGCTGGACGACTCGCCGGGGACTGCCAAAACGAGGGCACACCCGTCGGCGACGGCGACGCGATCATCGGCGCGACCGCCGCTGTCGTCGAGGAACCCGTCCTCACCCGGAATACCGACGATTTCGAGCGTCTTGGGGTCGCGGTCGAATCCTACTGATCGATCGACTCGCGATAGCCGGCCCGGATCTCGACGGCGACATAGCCCACGACCACGACGATCAGCCACCCGGTGAGGATCTGACCTGCCGCCGTGCCACGCTCGAAAAGCGAACTCGCGACGATCGGCACGGCCACCACGGCGACCAGCGCGAGGACGTATCGCCATCGGGCACGGACCGACAGGTCGCCAGAGTGGCCGCGGGCGGCGAGCAGGGCGTGCGTCAGGCCACCGAAGGCGACGACCAAGACACCAGCGGCGAGCACGCCACCGGTAGGGCGCATCAGCATGCCCTCGAACCGGTGGACGATGACCACGTACGCCAGGACGGCGAGGACGGCGATCGTGCCGTGCAGCGGGGTCTCGCGGTCGACCATCAGTCGTCGGCCGGCGTCGCGGGCCGCTCGGCGGCGTCGGCCCCCGCGATCAGGGTCGCCACGTTCTCGCCGGCGAGCGCACCGAACTCGATCGTGCTCAGCAGCGACTCGATCGCGTTCGGATAGTAACAGCCCTCGGCGAGTTCGAAGGCGGGCCAGTCGGCGTCGGGGTCGTAGACGGGGGAGGCCGACCACGGAATCGACTCGACGACCTCGTGGCGCTCGAACATCGCGTCGAGGACGGCGTCGGGATCGCCCGGCGTGTCGAGTTCGTACAGCGTGCCCTCGAACCCCTCGACGGGCCCGTACCGCGAGAACAGCGTGAAGGGCACGTCCGGGTCGTCGGCGGCGGTCACGAAGTCCGGAATCGCGTCGGTCCCGAAGTAGTCCGGGTCCAGATCGCCGACGACGAACGAAAGCTGGTTGGTGTAAAAGTCCCGCATCGTCGGGTCGGCGATTCCGTCGAGTTCGATGTCCGCGGTTTCGAGCGGCGTCGCGATCACCACGTCGCTGACGGGCGTGGTGCCATCGCTGGTCTCGACGGCGTAGCCACCCCTGGTCCGGGCGACGGTCTCGACGGCGGTGTCGGTGTGGACGGTCGCGTCGCTTGCGTCGAGCAGCGCCTCGACGAGGCGCACGTTCCCGCCCTCGACGGCGAAGGGATCGCCGTCGCCCGCGCCCATGCTGAGGACGGCATAGAGCGCGCCGAAGGCGTGGACCGACGGGCCCTGGCCGAACGTCGTCTGGGCGGTCGCGCCGACGAGTTCCGCGAGGCAGTCGTCGCTGACCCCCGCGTCCGCGAGGAACTCCGCCGCCGAGGTGCGACAGTGCTCGGTCAGGCCCACTGCCTCGCACATCGCCGCGGGCGACTCGAACGCCCGGCCCTCCGCCAGCGCGTCGTCGAGCGAATCGAGAGCGTCCTCGACGGTCGAACTCGCCCGGAGGAGTCGGTACACCGACAGCGGATAGCCGGTGAGGAGGTGGGCCGCCGCGCCGACGAGCGACGATTCGAGGTTGATCCGGAACGAATCGCCGTCCCAGATGCCCAGCGTCTTGTCTGTGCCCATCTCGGGTGGCTCGGAGTCGTCCAGATCCGCCGGGTCGGCACGACCGAGGTCGAACGCCTCCACGAAGCCCGCACACCGCCGATCGTCGGTGTGGAGGAACTTGCCGCCGGCCTCGATGGTGCGGTCGCCGACCGTCAGCGTCCGCAGGCGACCGCCGACGCGATCCGCGCGCTCGAACACCTCGATAGTCGCCTCGGGAAGCGCCTCGTCGAGGTAATGGGCCGTCGATGCGCCCGTGATGCCAGCCCCCACGATGGCGATCCGATCCGGCGATGCCATGTTTCGGACAGTCTTGCCGGTGGGGCTTCAAATGAGGTGATTCGAAACGGGGTGCGGTGTCGCGGATGACTGCCGACGTGACAGGCTTTATGCGCCATGCCCACGAGTGCCACGTATGAACTGCCGACCCGCCGAGGCGGCCGATCGACCGGCGATCCGTGACGTGGCGCGACGATCGATCCAGGCGTCGTATTCGCTGAGTCCGCAGGCGATCACCGATGCGATCGAGGAGTGGTACGCCGAATCACGCATTACCGAGACGCTCGATGACGACGATCATCTCCTGCTCGTGGCCGAAATCGACGATCAGGTCGTCGGATTCTCCGAGAGCACGCTGACCGAATCCCACGTCGAGGCGCGCGGTGCGAGCAATGCGGTCGATACCAGCCACGACGCGACGATCCTCTGGGTGCACGTCGATCCCGCCTATCGCGGGTCGGGCGTCGGATCGCGACTGTTCGAGGGCACGCGCGACCGCCTCGACGATCGCGGTGCGACCCGCCTCCGCGCGCAGGTGCTCGCGGACAACAGCGAGGGTGCGGGGTTTTACGAGGACTACGGTCTCGAACGGGTCGGTCAGCAGGAACGCGAGATCGCCGGCCGAAGCTACGTCGAGTACGTCTACGTCGAGGAACCCAGCGGGATCGACGCTATCGAGGCCGACGGCGAGACCGTCTACGTCGATCGCGACGAGGCCGAGACGGGATCGATCGCGCCGCTCTTCGTGGTCTACCGCGACGAGGAGCGCAAAAACCGGTACGGCTACTACTGTGGCAACTGCGAGTCACTCGCGAACGCGATGGACGCGATGGGGCGCATCGAGTGTGCCAACTGTGGGAACGCCCGGAAGCCGACGCGGTGGGACGCGGCCTATATGTAGTGGGCGGCCATCGGACGGCCGTCGATCAGGTGACGATCTCGCGAGCGATCCACTCGTCAATCCGCCGACAGCGCTCGATCGCGTCGATCGAGACGGATTCGTCGTCGGTGTGGGCTTCCCCGGGTTCGGCAGCACCGATCACCAGACAGTCGGTCCCGGCCCGATCCGAGAGCCACCCGGCGTCGGTCGCGTGTGGTTTGACGATCCGTCGGGGCTCGCGCGCTGCCGAGGCGTCGACCACGGCTTCGCGGGCGGCGTCGATAGCCACCGCCACGAACGCATCGTCGTCACAGACCATCGGTGGCAGGTCCTGTTCGACCCAGACATCGACGCCGGGCCCGTCGATCGCGTCGGTATCGATGCGGTCGCCGGGAATCGTCCGCTCGTCGACGGTCACCGAACACGCCTCGGGGATGACGTTCCAGGATGATCCGCCCTCGATCTCGGTGACAGCGACGGATCCCTCGACCGTCTGGTCGGCGATCGTCCGGGTCGGCGGGTCGATCGCGCGGAGCGAGTCGATCGCATCGTGGGCGCGATAGATCGCGTTGTCACCGTCGGCCCCGACGCTCGCGTGGGCGGCGGTCCCGCTGGCCTCGACATCGAGCGCGCGTCGGCCCTTGTGAGCGACCGCCACGTCGGTGATGGCAGTCTCGCCGTCGGCGGTGCGGTCCTCCTCGCCCGTCGAGCCCTCATCGACGTAGCCCGTCGAGCCCTCCAGCACGATCGCCCGCTCGGGCGCGAACCCCTCGTCGATCGCCCACCGACAGCCGACGCCACCCGCTTCCTCGCCCACGAAGGAGGCAAAGGCAATCGGCTCGTCGGCCCGTTCGGCGATGCGGACGAACGCGACCATCGCGGCCGCGAGCGAGCCTTTCATGTCGGCGCTGCCGCGCCCGTAGAGCCGGCCGTCGCGGCGATCGACGGCGAATCCGTCCTCGGAGAGGTGTCCCTCGGCGGGTTCCACCACGTCATGGTGGCCCACGAGGGCGAGTTCGGGATCGCCGGCCGGGCCCGCGCGGGCGATGACGTTCCCGCCACGGGGCGCGTCGTCTCGGCGAACGGTCGCCGACGAGTGCTCGCGAAGCCAGGCCTCGATCGCGTCGCCGGCCGCTGATTCGTCTGTTCGGTCGGTATTGTGACTCGGAATTGCGATCAGATCGGTGGCGAGGTCGACCGTGGACACACGCCGCCGAACGGAACGGACGCCCATGAGTGTGCCGACCGGCCGTGCGACACGCCTCGTGCGACGAGACGAGTCCGGAACGGACTTGCCGGGGCCGGCGGTATCGACTCGCATGGCTGCTGAGGACTGGGGGGCGATGCGGCCGACGCTGCGCGAACTGCTGGAGA
>JBDGTN010000149.1:9149-14353 GCA_042216835.1 Halococcoides sp. | reverse complement strand
ATGGCTGCTGAGGACTGGGGGGCGATGCGGCCGACGCTGCGCGAACTGCTGGAGACGGCCGTCATCGGACTGTGCATGGGGACGGCCAACGCCGTGCCCGGCGTGTCGGCCGGGACCGTCGCCCTGATCGCGGGCATCTACGGGCGGTTGATCGCCGCGATCACGGCGTTCACGCCGGGCCGGGCGATCGAGGCGATCCAGGCACTCGTGCCGGTCGACGGCACGATCGATCGTGGCACCATCGTCCGCCTCCTCCGGGAGATCGATCTCGCCTTCCTGATCGCGCTGGGGACGGGTATCGCCACGGCCCTGCTCGCCCTCAATCGGGTCGTGGTGTGGGCCGACGAGAGCGTTCCGGTCCTCCTCTTTGGCGTGTTCTTCGGGCTGATCGGAGCCTCGGCGGTCGTCTTGCTCCGGGAACTCCGCCCCCGTTCCGGAATGGAGTGGGTCCTCGGCGCGATCGGCGTGGCGATCGCGCTCTGGCTCTCCGGTCAGCCAGCCGTCGTCACCGGCGAGGGATTGCCCTACCTCTTCGTGGCCGGGATGCTCGCGGTCAGCGCGATGATCCTGCCGGGGCTGTCCGGATCGCTCATGCTCGTCATCATCGGTCAGTACGCCCACATGCAGGCAGTGTTGCGCACGTTCGTCGACGGCGTGATCGGCTATGCGATCGGCGAGGGATCGCTGGCAGCGCTCCCGAAGGTCGTGACCTTCGTCACGGGCGGCGTCGTCGGACTGGTGACGATTTCGCGGGTGATCCGGGCCGCACTCCGTCGGAATCGTCGCGCGACGCTGCTCGTCCTGATCGGTCTCGTCGTCGGCGCGTTGCGCGCCCCCATCGCGACACTCTCCGGTCGATCGGCCGTGGCGTGGACTTCACCGACGATCGGTGCGTTCCTCGCGAGCGCGCTCGTCGGTGCGGTCGTCGTGTTCGCCATCGATCACTACGCGGTCGATCTGGACCTCGACGCTGGCGTGTAGGTCTGGCACCGACGGACCGCGATCAGCGCATCCCGTTTTCGAGATTCTCCAGCAACTTCCCGACGAACAGACCCGTCCGGGGCGGGATCGACGCCTCGGACGCGCCCTCGGGCAGGTCCGCGGGATGGGCAGCGAGCGTCTCCCGGAAGCGCTCGCTGTGAGTCATTGCGTGCATGATATCGACCACGTCGACGGTCAGGCCCGCGTCGTCGGTCGCCATGCCGGGATGGCGCTCCCGCTCCGCATCGGAGTACTGGATCGTCCACGAGAACCCGCCGACGGCCTCGATCAC
The DNA here is from genome assembly GCA_042216835.1 of Halococcoides sp. Taxonomy (GTDB): domain Archaea; phylum Halobacteriota; class Halobacteria; order Halobacteriales; family Haloarculaceae; genus Halococcoides. The sequence continues at coordinate 13,080 of JBDGTN010000149.1, read as the reverse complement.
CCGGTCGAGGTTGCCCACACGGAGGCGCTCATCGCCCTCCCCGACGTAGATCGTTCCGTCCTCGACGGTCGTCGGGTGACGAGTCACCCTCAACAATAGACGGGCCAGCGGAAAAAGTGCGCTGGCAGCCAATCTGCCATCACCGCTGCGTCGATCCGATCAGGACCCCTCGATCAGACGCGCGATGTCGTCGCGAACGATCGTATCGCAGTACGCACACCGGACGGCGTCATCGAGCACCTCGAAACTCGACTCGACGGGTTCGTCCTCGGTCGAAATACAGTGGGGGTTTGGACAGTCCAGCACACCAGTCACGCGATCCGGCCGGATGACCCGGCGCTTCTCGACGACATCGTAGTCGCGAATGATGTTGATCGTCGCCGTCGGCGCGATCAGCGAGAGCACGTCCACCTCGGCCTCGCTCAACTCGCGGCCCTCGACTTTGACGATGTCTTTCGAGGTGAGTCGATCGCTGGGGACGTGCATGACGACACTGACGGGCACGCCCGCCCGCCCGTCGATGCCGAGGATCGCGAGGACGTTCAGGGCCTGCCCGCCGTTGATGTGGTCGATCACGGTGCCGTTTTCGATCTTCGAGACGCGAAGCTGTCGGTCGCTCATGACTGGGCCTCCAGGAGGAGATCGAGCAGTGCCATCCGCACGGGAACACCGTTGTGGGCCTGTTCGAAGTACGCCGCGTGGTCGGTCGCGTCGATTTCGGGATCGATCTCGTCGACGCGCGGCAACGGGTGCATAACGGTCAGATCGTCGTCGGCCGCCGACAGCGTCTCGGCGTCGATCTGGTACTCGCCGGCGACCGCACGATACTCGCTCTCGTCGGGGAATCGCTCTTCCTGAATCCGAGTGACATAGAGCACGTCGACTTCGGGGACGATCGCGTCGAGATCGGTGTGCTCGCGGATCGTCGCGCCTTCCTCGTGGAGGTCGTATCTGACTTTCCTGGGCAACTGGAGTGTCTCGGGACTGACGAAGTGCTGGGTCGCATCGAAGTTCGTCAGCGCGTGAGCCATCGAATGCACTGTCCGGCCGTACTTCAGGTCGCCGACGATGCCGATCGACACGTCATCGAGACCGGCCGCCTCGCGGATCGTATAGAGGTCGAGCAGTGTCTGAGTGGGGTGCTGGCCCGCCCCGTCGCCAGCATTGATCAGTGGCACGTCGACGAACTCGCTGGCCATTTTCGCGGAGCCCTCCATCGGGTGACGGAGCACGAGTGCGTCGGCGTACCCCTCGATGACCCGGACCGTATCGGCCAGACTCTCGCCTTTTGTGACGCTGGACGACTCGACGGTACCCATGTCGACAACGTCACCACCGAGGCGCTTGATTGCGGTCGCGAAACTCATCTTCGTGCGCGTGCTCGGTTCGAAAAAGCACAGCCCCAGCAACACGTTGGCGTGGCGATCGGCGACCGCCGCGGGATCGGCCGCGATCTCGGCCGCCCGGTCGAGTACGCCCTCGATGTCCGCCCGGGAGAGATGTTTGGCGCTGATGATGTCCTCGTGGCGCATCGGTGAATAGCCCGCTGCAAACGCCCTTGAAAGTCCCGATCCAGAACCGATGCGCTCGAACGAGAGTATTTCGCGGATGAATCCCCCAGCCCCGCCAAAATTTCCAATTTCTTGTGGGATGTAACTGGCCGGAATCTTTAATCGACACCGATTCTTAGAATTAGTGGAAGCATGAAAGATCGGCTGCGGACGGGGGTCGACGTTCTCGATCGCAAGCTCGGGGGCGGCATTCCGGCCGGCAGTATCGTCGTCGTGAATGCGACGCCGGCCAGCCAGGCCGAGCTATTTCTATACGAACTGACAGCCGTCAGGGGGACGCTGTATCTTTCCCTCGACCGATCCGAGGAAGCCGTCAGAGACGCCATCGAGTACACGCCAGCCGAGACGGGTGAGCCCACGATCCGGCACGTCTCCGGAGAGGCCCCGCTCGATAACGCCGGCAAACTCGTCAGTGCACTGCCCGAGGCCTCGAATCTCATCATCGATCCGCTGGATGTCCTCGAAGAACAGGAACCCCCGTCGCGGTTCCGCAGTTTCATGAACGATCTGCAGAACCACATCTTCAACACCGGAAGTCTGGCGATTTTGCACTGTCTCGACGGGCGGGGAGTCCCGCCATTGCGTGACAGCACCGAACACTTCGCGGACGTGATCTTCGAGTTCGAGACGTACATCGACGGCGACGATGTCGAGAATCGCCTGGCGATCCCCAAGTTCCGGGGTGGTCGCGCGCCGACCGACGTTATCAAACTCAACCTGGCCGAAGAGGTCGCGATCGACACCAGCCGCGACATCGCCTGATCCGGTCGCCGGGGACTCCAGTCCGTATCGAAAACTCCGCGCCGACTATTTGTGAGTCGCCCTCCTACGCTCTGGCATGGCGACCGACGAGCCTCCAGTGGGTGTGCCCGCAGACCTCCACGAGGACGCCAAGGGGGCCCAGATCACCTGCACGGCCTGTGCCCATCGGTGCACGCTCGACCCCGATCAGTCGGGGATCTGTTCGGTCCGGACCAACCACGATGGGCAACTCTATCTGGAGACCTATGGACAGGTGTACGACCGGCCGTTCGGCCCGCCGGGGACTCCAGATCCGATCGAGAAAAAACCGCTCTATCACGTCGCGCCGGGGACGCGCATACTGAGTTTCGGGGGCGCGTCCTGCAATTTCGCGTGTCGATTCTGCCAGAACAGCCACATTGCCGACGCCGAACCCGACGAGCTATCGCTCCGCACCGTCGAACCGGACGACGCCGTCGAGTCTGCTCGCGAGCAGGGCTGTACGGGAATGGCGTGGACGTACAACGAGCCGACGATCTACGCCGAGTACGTCCGGGACAGCGCCGAACTGGCCCACGAGGCCGGCCTCTACACCGCGATCGTGACCAACGGGTACGTCACCGAGGAGTTCGTCGAGTCGGTCGGCCCACATCTCGATGCCGCCAACGTCGACATCAAGGGCATGAACGAGCGCACGCACCGCCAGTACGTCGGTGCACGGGCCGCCCCGAGTCGCGAGGGGGCCGAGCGCCTCGCCGACGCCGGAATTCACGTCGAGGTGACCTACCTGACGATTCCCGACGTGAACGACGATCCAGACGAGATTCGGGCGTTCGTGGAGTGGGTCCGGGACACTCTGGGCCCGTCGACGCCGGTACACTTCTCGCGATTCCATCCCGATCACGAGATGAGCGATCACCGCCCGACGCCGGTCGAAACGCTCGATCGCGCCGCTGAAATCGCCCGCGACGCGGGCCTCGAATTCGTCTACGTGGGCAACGTTCCCGGCCATCCCGCCGGAGACACCCACTGCCCGGACTGCGATCGGGTCTGGATCGCACGCGATGGATTCGATGCGACCCTGCAGGTCAACCGGGGCAGCGAGACCTGTGCGTGTGGCCGACCACTCGACCTGACGTGGCTTGCCGATCGAACCGCGTGAGTGAAGCCGACCGGTCGCCACCTGTTGCCGGACGATCGGTCGGAGGCGGTGACGGCCGCTCCGGTGCCTAGGGTTTTGAGGACGGGCCGGATACACCCTCCCAATGGTGGTTGGAACCCGTCGAACGCAGTCCTCCGCTGCCGAGACCGATGCGATCGATGTGAGTCGATCGATCCAGCGCGAGACCGGACTCACCTTTCACGTCGCGACCCGATTTCTGCCAGAACGTATTCGAGTGCCCACGTACGTGCTGTACGCGTTCTTTCGGGAGGCCGACGAGATCGTCGACGATCCCGATCCGCCAGCCCCCGCCGTTCGACGGGAACGTCTCGACCGGATGCGTGCCCAGGCACTCGGCGAACGACCACCCGAATCGGCCGTGCTGGAGGCCTTTCGAGATCTCGTCGATCGACACGATATTCGCGCGGTCGACATCGAGGCGTTCTTCGACGCGATG
>JBDGTN010000149.1:2594-9049 GCA_042216835.1 Halococcoides sp. | reverse complement strand
CGCGATGTCCGCGAGGATGTCGTCGAGTACGACCGGGTCTATCTTCCGACATCGTCGCTGTCCGCCCACGGGGTGACGCCCGACGATGTCCGTCGCCTAGAGGATTCGTCGGCCCTCCGGGCGACGATTCGATCGGAGTTACACCGCACCGAAAGGCGCTATCGCCACGGTGTCGACGGCATCGCCGACCTTCCGGAGGACAGCCAGTTCGCGGTGCTGGCCGCCGCCGTCCTCTATGCCGAACACCACAGACTGATCCGGGCGCGCTCCTGTGACGTGATCTCGGCCCGACCCGATCTCTCGATCCCGCGACGGCTGTGGGTGGTCGCGAAGACCGCGCTGTCGTGGTGGCGCCACGGCGATCCCCGGACGGTCTTCGATCGGGTGAGTGCCGTGCCGACGAATCGCGACGATCGGCCACCGACGACGCTGTCCTCGCGGGTGCGTGGCCGCCGACAGCATCTCGCAGCCGCGTTGCGTCGCCGGATGGCGGGAGTCCTGCGACGATTGGGGATCGGTCGGACGAGCGACGACCAGCAGTGACGATCGGAGAGGACTGTCGGTGAGGATATCTGACAGTCCGGACGAGAATCGTCGATGTGGACCTGGCCTGCGATGGGCCCCACGCGGGAGTCGATTCCCGAAGTGCGTTCCGAAACCTTCCTGTGTGGCTCTCCCGAGTGATGGCGATATGGAATTGACGGCGTCCCGGCACGACCTCGGGATCGGAATCGGTGCGATCGTCGCGTTGATCGCCGTCCTCGGGATCGGACTCCTCGCAGATCGGGCGACACTGGTCGCCGTGTCGACGGTCGCGTTCGTCGCGATGATGGCCGGGGTCGCACTCCGGGCCACTGGCGATTTCGGGACGCCGACGCGGACGGTCTGGGCCTATGGCCTCTCAAGTGGGGCGATGCTCGCGAGTGCGATGGCACTGCTGGCGCCGAAAGCGATCGTGGGACAATACGCCGATATCGGCGGTTTCGCGATCGCTCTCGGCTACCTCGCGGGGTACGCGGCCCACGAAATCGGTCACCACGCGACCCACCACGACCTTCCGATCGACATCGTCACCGGGGAGTTGACGCTGCACGCGATCGCCGCCGGGGCGATGATGGGCGTGCTCTACGGATCGTTGCCCGGTCTGACGGCCCTGTTCGGGTACGGCGTCGTCGCCCACAAGTTCCCCGCGGGCTTTACCGGGGCGTCGGCGGTCATCGACCGGGATCAATCGGCGATCCAGCTTGTCGTCCCCGCCGGGGCGGTCGCACTCGTGGCGATCCCGGTCTCGCTCGCACTTACGGCGATGCCTGCCTCGCTGGTGGGACCGACGCTGGGTGGTGGCGCCCAGGCGGCCTTCTTCGGGCTCTCGACGGGCGTGTTCACCCACGTCGCGATCGATATGCTGCCCGAATGCAAAACCGGCGAACCGGACAGCGGGCACGGCGCAGTGGTCTGTGCACCAGATGCCGACCACCTCCGACACGCCGCCGTCGCGAGTACGCTGCTCGGGACGATCGCGATCGCCGCCCTCTGGGTCGCGGTCGGCGGACTGTGACGGATCGCTTTTGAGGCCGCCGGTCCGAGGATCGGCATGGACGACCCCGCCATCGCGACCGATGGGCTCCGCAAGGTCTACGACGGCACGGTCGCCGTCGCGGGACTCGATCTCGCCGTCGAGCGCGGCACCGTCTTCGGGTTGCTCGGCCCGAACGGGGCCGGCAAGACCACGACGATGCGCATGTTGACGACGCTCACCCGGCCCACTGCCGGGGCGGCCGAAATCGCCGGCACGGCGATCGACGATCGATCGGCCGTGGTCGACCACATCGGCTATCTGCCCGAGACGCCGCCGCTGTACGAGGAGTTGACCGCTCGCGAGCAACTTGCCTACGTCGCCGGGCTTCGCGAGACCGACCTCGACGACCGCATCGAGGAGCTCCTCGATCGGTTCGACCTCGCCGACGCCGCCGACGACCGCATCGAGACCTACTCGAAAGGCATACAACAGAAGACGAGTCTGATCCAGGCGCTGATGCACGATCCCGACGTGCTCTTTCTCGACGAGCCAACGAGCGGTCTCGACCCCAGAGCGGCCCGGACCGTCCGGACGGTGATCGACGAGATTGCCGACGCCGAGACGACCGTCGTGCTCTCGACACACATCCTCGGCGTCGTCGAGGAACTCGCCGATCGCGTGGGTGTGCTCTACGACGGCGAGATGGTCGCCGACGGCCCGCCGGACGAACTCGTCGACCGGGTCGAAGGGCCGTCGGACGGCACGCTCGAAGACGTGTTCCTCGAAGTGACTGGCGGGCCCGGTGAGCGATGACGCTCCGCGGCATCACGCTCGTGGCGCGGACCGAACTCCGCCGCTCCTGGCGGACGCTGACGCACAGCGCCCGGGGCGCCGTCCTCATCGGGGGCGGACTGCTGTTCGGCCTCTTCTATGCGGTCGTCGCCGGTGGCGGCGGATTCTTTCTGGCATCGGAGATCGCCAGCCCCGACGCGGCGGATTTCGCCCGGACGGCCTTTGCCGCTGGCCCGGCCGGTGTGACCGGGGTCGTCGCGTTCGTCGTGCTCCAGCGGTCGGTCAAAAAGACCGGCGAGCCGGACGGACTGAACGGATTGCTGACCGCGACCGATCATCCGACGGTCGCGCTCGGGGTCGTTCTCGCCGAATTCGGTCGTGTCGTCGCCTCGATCGGTGTGATCGTCGTCGCTGGTGCGATCGGCATCGCGGTCGGCGTCGCCTCGACCCGGGCTACCCTCCTGGCCGGAGTGGTTGCGGGGACGACTGCCGCCGTCATCGTCACCGTCTCGATCGTCGCCATGCTCGTCGCCACCGTCACCTGGGCGTACGCTGTCGGTCTGGGCGTCCGGTACGTCCTCGCACGATCGGCGTTCGTTTCCAGGCACCGATCGATCCTCGGCATCGCCACGACCGTCGTCGTCCTGGGCGGGTGGATCGCGATCACGAATACGTCGGCTGGCCAGGCGGTCATGACCGATCTGGTCACGTCGACACCGTTCGGCTGGTGGGCCGACCTCGTCGGCGTGGCCGTGGCTGGCCTTCCAGCGACGCCGATTCACGCACTCCTCGCGGCGATCACTGTCGTCGGACTCGGCGTCACTGGCCCGATGGTCGTGGTCGCGATCAGCGACCGGCTCTGGTATGTCGATCCCGTCCAGACCGAGGCGAGCGCGACTGCCTCACGATGGACCGATCGGCTGTTGCCCGGCGTCCTCCCGACTGCGAGCGCGGCCGTCGCCCGCAAGTCATGGCTGCGGGCGCGCCGTGCCCCCTTTACCGTGCAGTTCGCGATCTTCCCGTACTTTTTTCTGATCTATCAGATTCAGCCAGCGTTCGCGTCCGACCCGGTCCCGCCGACGCTCGCCATCTCGGCAGGTCTCGCGACGGCGGTCGCAGCGGGCGCGGCGTTCTCGCTCAACCCGATCGGTGGCGAGGGGCCGGTCATGCCCGTCGTTCTGCTCGCCGCTCCATCGGGGTGGGCCTTCGTCACCGGCCTGGCGCTGGCGGGGGCGCTCCCGGGCACCGTGTTCGCGCTCGCGCTCGTCACCGTCCTCGGCGTCGCCCTGCAGACGGCACCCGTCGTGCACGTCACCGGCGGCGCGCTCGCCGTCGCGGGTGCGGCCGGCCTCCCCGCGATCGCGACCGGGATCGGCACCGCCGTCCCGAAGTTCGAGACCAACGAAATCAGTGGCTCGGAAGTGGTCGTTCCCAGCGGATGGGCGTTCGGTGGCTACCTCCTCGCCAGCGCGATCGCCCTCGGGCCCGGGGTCGTGGGCGTGTACGGTAGCGGTCTTCTCGCCGACTACACTGGCGTGGCGGCCCCGCTGTTCGCCATCGGTGGCCTCGTCTGCTCGCTGGGGGTGATCGTGACGTTCGCCATCGGCAGTCTCTGGATCGGAGCGCGCCGTTTCGAGGGCTACCACCTCGACTGACTGAACGGATCGGTCGCGCTCCGATCGCCGACGCCACGTTCACATTCGGGGGACCCGATCCACCGACATGGACCAGCGAACGGGCGTGTTCGGTCGGGAAACGCCGGTGATCGATCGCGAGATCGAGGTCGGCGTCGCCGACGGACGCCTGCTCTCGGTATCCTTTCCGCAGTCGGCCGGCGATCGCGACGGCGAGTCACATCCCCTCCTCGATCGGATCGAGGCCACGTTCGGCGGCGAACGTAACGATTTTCGAGATGTCGATGTGGCGCTGACGCTCCCGACCGATCGCCGGCGGGTGCTCGAAGCCCTCCGTGAAATACCTCACGGCGAGTCGGTCACCGTCGCGGAACTGGCGCGGATGACTGCCGGACTCGACCCCGACGCCGAGGACGCTCGGCAGACGGTTACGACGGCACTGCGATCGAATCCGGTCCCGGTCGTCGTTCCTGACCACCGGGTCACCGATGGCCCGGACGCGACGCCCTCGACGGTCGCCGGTGCACTCCGCCGTGTGGAGGGGCTGTGATGGAACGAACCCGGCATTTCGTCGCGACGGTGTACGTCGTCTGTGAGGGGGCGACCGCGCTGCATCACCATCCCGGCCTCGAGATGTGGCTCCCGCCGGGCGGGCACATCGATCGCGGTGAAGTCCCCCACGAGGCGGCGATCCGCGAGGTGCGCGAGGAACTCGGACTCGATGTGACGCTGTTCGCCGAGTCGGGCGACATCGAGAGCGCGACGGCCCGAAGCCTGCCAGCCCCCCGGCAACTCCTGCTCGAAGATATCAACACCTGTGACGGCGAGGTCGGCCACCAGCACGTCGATCACGTCTACTACGGGACCGTCCCGTCCCGCGACATCGACCCGGCCGACGGCGAGGTGCCTGCCGACGAGTGGGAGTGGTTCGATCGTGATGACCTCGCTGCGGCAGATCTCCCCGCCGACGTGGCCCAGTTGGGGCAGGCGGCGATCGACGCGGTCGATTCGGGCGACACATTGCGAAACGTGTGACGAACACGTCACTTATGGGGGCATCGGTCGAACGACCGCCATGACACGACTGATCGGATCCGACGCAGTTCGCGCGGTGGCCGACCCCGAAGCGATCGTCGAGGCCGTTCGCGAGGCGTTCGCGGCGATGGCGGTCGGGGATGTCGTCATGCCCGCGAAGTCCTACGTCGACCTGCCGAGATACGACGGCGACTTCCGGTCGATGCCGGCGTCCGTCGAGGCCGACGACTGGGAGGGTGCGGCGATGAAGTGGGTGAACGTCCACCCCGACAATCCACGTCGGGGCCACCCGACGGTCATGGGCACGATCGTCTACAGCGATCCCGAGACGGGCGTCCCGCTCGCCGCTCTCGACGGAACGACGATCACGCGCCTGCGGACCGGAGCGGCGGCGGCCGTCGCGACCGACGTGCTCGCCCGCGATGACGCCAGCACGCTCGGCCTCGTCGGTGCGGGCGCGCAGGCCGACGCCCAGTTCGAGGCGATCGCGACGGTCCGGGAGATCGAACGCGTCGTCGTCGCCGACGAGGACCGCACCGCCGCGGCGGATTTCGCCCGCCGGTACGCCGATCGCGTCGATGTCTCGGTCGAGACCGTCGCCGACGCCGCCCGCTGTGACGTGGTCTCGACGCTGACGCCCGTCGAAGAGCCGATCGTCCACACCGTCGGTGAATCGACCCACGTCAACGCGATGGGTGCAGACGCCGCCGGCAAGCACGAGATTGCGGATCCGATCCTCGCCGACGCGCGCATCGTCGTCGACGACCGCGAGCAGTGTCGCCACTCGGGCGAAGTGAACGTGCCACTCGACCGCGGGACGGTAGACGAGTCGGCACTCGAGGAATCACTGAGTGCCGTCGTTGCCGGCGACCTGCCGGGACGACGGGCCGATGACGGTGTCACGGTCTTCGACTCGACGGGCCTGGCGATCCAGGATGTCGCTGCCGCACACGTCACGTACGAGGCCGCCCGCGAGGCCGACCTGGGCGACGACTACGATCTGGTCGAGACGGATCTGTAGCCGATCGGACGGCCGTCACAGTCGAACGCCGCCGCTCGACGGTCGATAGTCCGGAAAAGTGGCTCAGATGACGCTGAGAAATGCAGCCGATCAGGTGCGGACGACTTGCGCCGCGCGCGGCCCCTTCGGCGAGTCCTCGATGTCGAATTCGAGGTCCTGTCCTTCTTCGAGATCCGGGCCGCCAACGTCCTCCATGTGGAAGAAAACGTCGTCGTCCGCGTCCTCGGTGTCGATGAATCCGTAACCGCCAGTGTCGTGGAAGAAATCCACAGTTCCAGTCGCCATTGCAACAAGAGCGGGGGCCCCGGGAGGGAGAGGCCTTCCGCGAGTCGCGCTCACACGACCCGTCGAGGGATATCGCGTCGCTCGCGCTCGACAATCGGTCACATCCGCAGGCGCTGGCCCGCGATCAGTCACTCGGTTCGGCCGGCGCTGGCCCGCGATCAGTCACTCG
>JBDGTN010000149.1:0-2494 GCA_042216835.1 Halococcoides sp. | reverse complement strand
TGGCCCGCGATCAGTCACTCGGTTCGGCCGGCGCTGGCCCGCGATCAGTCACTCGGTTCGGCCGGCGCTGGCCCGCGATCAGTCACTCGATTCGGCCGGCGCGACCCGCGTCGCGCCCTGCACGGCCTCCAGCAGACCGACGAAGGGCGGTGACGCCCGCCCGGGCCGCGATCGGAATTCGGGGTGGAACTGCGTCCCGATAAAGTAGGGATGATCCGCGATTTCGAGGATCTCCATCCGGCGTCCCGATTCGCCCGAGAAGGTCAGTCCCGCCGCTTCGAGGTCGGGGATGTAGTCGGGATTGACCTCGTACCGGTGTCGATGGCGCTCGGTGCACGTCGTCGCGTCGTACAGCGCGTGGGCGAGCGTGCCCTCCGCGATCTGGGTCTCGTGCGCACCGAGACGCATCGTCGCGCCCATATCGTCGACATCTTCCTGTTCGGGGAGCAGGTCGATCACCGGATGGGGGGTGTCCTCGATCATCTCCGCGGAGTGAGCGCCATCGAGGTCGAGGACGGTCCGGGCGAATTCGACGACGGCCATCTGGAAGCCCAGACAGAGGCCGAGGAAGGGGACGTCGTTCTCGCGGGCGTACCGCGTCGCGGCGATCTTGCCCTCGGTCCCGCGCGACCCGAACCCGCCGGGAACGACGATGCCGTCGACGCCCTCGAAGGCATCGCCGATGCCGTCGACGAGGTCCTCGGAGTGGATCCAGGTGGTCTCGACCTCGGTGGCGGTCTCCTGACCGGCGTGTTTGAGCGCCTCGTGGATCGAGAGATAGGCGTCTTCGAGACCGTACTTCCCGACGAGGGCGATACACACCTCGTCCTCGCGTTCGCGGGTGACGAGGTCCCGCCAGTGATTCGTTCGCTCGTCCGGCGGGAGTGCCTCCTCGCTCAGGGCGAGTTCGTCCATCACGTACCGATCGAGGCCCTCGTCTTCGACGACCAGCGGCACGCGGTAGATATCAGCCACGTCGGGATTCGAGAACACGGCGTCGGTGGGCACGTCACAGAACAGCGCGATCTTCTCGCGCGTTTTCTGTTCGAGTGGATCCTCACACCGCCCGACGAGGATGTCGGGTTGAAGCCCGATCGAGCGCAGTTCCTTGACGCTGTGCTGGGTGGGCTTGGTCTTCTGTTCGCCGTTTTTCGAGTAGGGCACGAGCGTGACGTGCGTAAAGAGGATGTCATCGTCGTCTTCCTCGTGGGCGAACTGCCGGAGCGCTTCGAGATACTGCATGCCCTCGATGTCGCCGACGGTCCCGCCGACCTCGACGATACAGACATCGTGACCCGCGGCCACCTCGCGGATCCGGCGCTTGATGTCGTCGGTGACGTGGGGGATGATCTGGACCGTCCGACCGAGGTAGTCGCCAGCGCGCTCGCGCTCTATGACCTCGCGATAGACCTTTCCCGTGGTCACGTTGTGCTCGGCGGTCATGTCGATGTCCAGAAATCGCTCGTAGTTGCCCAGATCCAGATCGACCTCCGCGCCGTCTTTGAGGACGTACACTTCGCCGTGCTGGTAGGGGTTCATCGTCCCGGCGTCGACGTTGAGATACGGATCGATTTTGACTGCCGTCACGTCGAAGCCGGCGTTCGCGAGCAGGCGGCCGGTACTCGCCGCAGTGATACCCTTGCCCAGCCCCGACATGACGCCACCCGTCACGAAGATGAATTTCCGGCCGAGCGAGGCGTCGTACCCGGTCTCAGGTTCGGTCGGCATACTGACGGTGTTCGGTCGGCAAGGTTAACCGTTACGGGCCAGACGCGGACCGACCCGTCGCGATCGAACGTCTCCGAGGTCCTCAACAACGGGGGAGGGTGCGCTGATCGCGGTCCGTCAGTGCCAGAGCGAGTCGACAGGCGGCCTCCAGTCGGGACCCCGACGTGAGCGCTCGAATCGACATCGATCCCCGGCCTCGTCGCTATCGAATGGCCGACGGTGTCGACACGAGCGACCGAGATCGGGACCCGGCCACGGCTGAACCAGTGACCAGCGCTCGGCCCAGATCAGTATATTTCGCCCAAGAATTCCGGTAATAATTTGAAAGCATCCATTTTTACCGGGGTCGAGTCGGAAGATTTATCTACAGTGCATTGGACAATCCGCGAAAATGATGGGGGAATCTGATGACCGCGATCAGACCGAACAACGATGCTGGAGACCGTGCGGAGGTGACGATCGGTGACGCTCGCGTCGGACGATGTCCCGGATCCACGATCGCTCACGATCGTGGTGCTCGCTCTCGCAGTCGTCGGTGGACTGGCGCTGACCGGTGGGGTCGTCGGCGATTCGAGCGATGACCTCGGTTCCGGGGAGCGAGTCTGGCAGGGACAGTCGATCGATCTCACGGCCGCCGATTCGGTCGACCGGACGCTGACCCTCGTTGCGGTGAATGGATCGACCGTCCGCGATGTCAGATCCGTCGATATCGGCGCGGACGGGGCCACGATCGACACCTCGACGCTGGCTGGATCGTACGCGTTGA
>JBDGTN010000138.1:13281-38730 GCA_042216835.1 Halococcoides sp. | reverse complement strand
AGGGCGGGGAGGATGTCAAGACCGACATCGATTCCGTGATTCCGAGAACGTCACTCGGCGACTATGACGCACTTCTTTCGGACCTCGGTTACAACAAACAGTTCGAAACGGACGTATCGAGGATCTACGAGGGTCGGATGGTCCAGTACGAAAAACCGGTCGGAAAGCACACCGTCACCTTCGACCCATTCATTGATGCCGTCGGCTGTCGGCAAACCGGGGCAGAATGGCCTATGACTATCTCCACGACCACAGCACTGTCGAATCTCTCGCCGTCGCCGACGATCTCCACGGCCGAATTCCCGATCCTGCTCTCCTGTTTGCGATGAAACTCCACAGTGGGCGGACGACTGACACGCGCGATTTGGTCGTGATTAGCACGGGGGCGGAGTTCGACAACATTGACCGCCACGTCCATCGCGGCGATTCCAGGTCGCTCGACGAACAGATCGAGAAGATTTTGAATCGCCTCCAGCAGGGTGAATTTGAAAATTCCTTCAAAGGTGTTTTCCGACAGGAGACGATGCCGACGGATGCGGTCGGGAATCTCGTTTCTTTCCTCTCGGATCAGCGAAATCGCCTTCAAAACGATAGTTGACGCGCCCTCCCAAACGCCCCATACAAACACCCCACCTTCTTGGCCGGCCCGCCCGTGGAACGAGCCAATGGAACCGGAGTCGATTCCGGGGGTGGGCCCGAAGACCGCGTCGGCGCTGGCCGAGATCGACGACGCCGAGCGCGCGTTGCGCGAGGGCGACGTGAGCGCGATCGCCGCTGCGCCCACGATCACGCCCGCCCGTGCCGCCCGGATCGCCCGGAGTGCGATCCAGCACCGCCACGGCGAGTCGGGCGACGTGCTCGCGACCGACCGGGCACAGGAGATCCACCGCTCGATCGTCTCGATCGTGCAGGATCGGGCGGTCACCGAGGCGGGCCGCCAGCAGGTCCGGACGCTGTACCCGAGCACCGCACGCTCCCGGATCGACGCCGTGCGCGATCGGGTCGAACGCGCGATCGATCGGACCTACCCCGACGACCTGGCCGACGATCTGGCCGCGGTGCACCCGCCGGCCGACCCCGACGACGTGCGCGTCCGCGAGCGGTGTCTCGCGACCGGCGACGCCGAGCGCTACGCGGAGGCGACCGACCGCTACCCGGAGATCAGCGTCGAGACTGTCGACGATCGACGCGAGATCGCCGACCTCGCGGAGGGCTACGCGACGGTGATCGCGCTCGATCGCGCGTTCGGCGGCCTCGACCTCGACGGCGACGTGCGGGTGCGGCCCGACGTCCTCGACGACCCCGTCGCGGTCGTCCCCGAGCGCATCCTCGCGGAGTTCGGTGCGAATCGCGACGCGCTCCGGGCGGCGATCGCGGTCCACCGCCGGATCGACCTCGATTCGCCCTGCGATCTGGATGGCCTCGAATCTGCCCTCGACGGTCTCGCCCCCGACGGGTCGGCGAGGCCGGGCCCCGAGATCGAGCGTCTCGATGCGGCGATCGAGGAGTTCGACGACGCCGTCGGGGCCGCCGAGCGAACGGCGACCGATCACCTGCGTGCAGAAATCGAAGATCGCGACGTGACCATCGAGGGCGCGGATCTGCTCAGTCTGGCCGAACGCGGGGCTGGCGTGGACACCGTCCTCGAACGCGAACTCGGCGATGCCTTCGAGGCGGCCGTCGCGGCCGGTCGCGAGGCACTCGTCGATCGACTCGATCTCGAGGACCGCGCCGATCGCGTCGATCGAGCCCTGCCCGACGAGCCGACCTATCCGATCGCCTTCGAGGAGTCCGTCCTGGCGGAACTCCGGGCGGAGTTGAAAGCCGCACGCGATCGCCGCCGCCTCGAACGCACGCGCGAACTGGCGCGCGACCTGGTGGACTTCCGCGAGGCGATCGATCCCCTGCTCGAATCCGCGCTCGCGATCGACGTCGACCGGGCGATCGCCCGCTTCGCCGCCGACTTCGGGTGTTCGATGCCCGAAGTTGGTGGCGAGGGCATCGCGATCGAGGGCGGACGGTGTCCGCTCCTTCCCGAAGCGCCGGGCGGCGTCGACCCGGTCGAGTACACCGTCGACGGCGTGCGCCTGCTCTCGGGGGTCAACAGCGGCGGGAAGACCTCGACGCTGGATCTGCTCGCGACGGTCGCGATCTGTGCGCAGATGGGCCTGCCCGTCCCCGCCGATCGCGCGCGAACGCCGATTTTCCCGGCGATTCACTACTACGGCAAACATCGCGGCACCCTCGACGCCGGGGCCTTCGAGAGCACGCTCCGGGAGTTCGAGGCGCTGATCGACGACGCCGAGGCGGGGGCGCTCGTGCTGGTCGACGAACTCGAAAGCATCACCGAACCCGGCGCGAGTGCGACCATTGTCGCTGGCATCTGCGAGGCGCTCGCCGAGCGCGAGGCGACCGCCGTGTTCGTCTCGCATCTCGCCCGCGAGATTCGCGAGTCTGCGGCGGTCGACCTCCAGGTCGACGGCATCGAAGCGGTCGGTCTCGAGGATGGCGATCTCGTGGTGAATCGATCGCCGGTCGAGGGCGTGCTCGCGCGATCGACACCCGAACTCATCGTCGAGAAACTCGCCGGCGAGACCGACCGACCCTTTTACGATCGACTCCTCGCGAAGTTTGAGGCCGCCGAATCGGATTGATCGGTGCCGAGTGGCGGTTGTACCGGGCCTGTTCTCGCGGTGTCCGACCGGGGCTGACCTGGAGAGTCGGGCGTCGCCATCGCTCGGTTTCGATTCCGAAAACTACACTGTGGTATGGTGTGCCCCACCATCTCCACTTGAAACGAAGGGGTTCAGGACACAGTGGTACGGATCTCTATAGAGTGCTCTGGAGAGGGAGCATGATGATCTCACGAGTGAATTTTGAGTCGCGCACGTGACGCGAATCTGACTCGATTCGGATGCGATTCGGACGCGCCGAGTGTTGTCCCGGGAGGCAGGCGACTCCGGCGCTCAACCGGCCGCAAGTCGCCGGATTCGGATCCTCCACGGGTGAGAACGCGGCAGGCCGAGCGAGAGGAGGTCGAGAACGCGGCCGACGCGTTTGGGGGGCGAGAACGTATTTCAACGGACGGGACCTACATTCGATGGCGGATGAGTGAGGACGAACGACGGATCCTCGAGTCTGCGGGCGACTACTGTCGGGTCGATTCGGCCGATCCCGACGATCTCGACTGGCAGTCCTGTCGGGTCGTCCTCACGACGAAGCGTCTCGTCCTCGAACGCGGTGACTCCTCGACGGCGCTTCCGCACGCGAAAATTCACGTTCCCGATTCGGTGCCCTCTAGCGTCGACGACGGCCTCGTCCTCTCGGTGGGCGAGTCGCTGGTCGTCATCGATGCGACCGACGTGATCGACTTTTCCGAGAAATACTACCGGGCGAACCTCGACGGGACGGTTTTGCTCGCGAAACCCCGGGCCGTGATCGGCGGCGTCGTCCAGAACGAGGCCAGCTATTCGAAGGCCAAACTCGCGGTCAGCGACGACGAGATTGCTCTCCGATTTCCCGGTGGCGATCAGACGACGATTTCGCTGACGGCCATCGAGGGGGTCGAGGACCGCGAGGAGACCGTGCAGGGCGAGTCCCGACCGATCGTCGTCCTCGCGCACACTGACGACGAAAGGCGGATCGAAACCCACGTCTCGGGGACGCCGCGACACACCTCGGTCCTGGGGGCGCTTTGCCGCTCGGCGATCGAGGACGGCGACGACACCGAACTGACCGACATGGAAAAGCAGGTGTTGATGGCGCTCTATTCGGGTGTCTCGCCGTTCGAGATGTCGGGCTTTATCGGCATCGACGTGGACGAAGTGGAGTCGATCTATCAGTCTCTCCTTGAGAAGGGCGCTGTCGACGAGATTCGCACCCGGACCGAGGTGGCGCTCAACTCGACCGGCCGGAATCTGGCGAGTCAGGCGATGAGCGAGGAGTGAGACGATGTCGGGTCCCGACACTCCGTGCGACTCTTGTGTGCGGACCACCGACCGACGAGCGTGCACTCGGAGGGCTGTCGACGGTGTGCGCGCGGAGCTGTCCTGACGCTCTTTGTCACCGGCCGGTGTCCCGAGCGGACCTGTTTCTACTGCCCGTTGAGCGCCGAGCGGCGAGCGGCCGAACACGCCATCGCGAACGAACGGCCCGTCGAATCCGTCGAGGACGTGCTCGCGGCCGCCCGCCGGATGGACGCCCGCGGAACGGCGGTGACGGGCGGCGAACCGCTCGCCGTGCTCGACCGGACCTGCGAGTACGTCGACGCGCTCGTCGCGGACCGCGGGCCCGACCACCACGTCCACCTCTACACCGGCGAACCCGGCGATCGAGATGCCTTCGAACGCCTCGCTACGGCCGGTCTCGACGAGATCCGGTTTCACCCGCCCGTCTCCGACTGGGGCGACCTGCGTGGCGGTCCATGGGAGCGGGCCCTCGACATGGCCGCAGAGGCGGGGCTTCGGCCCGCCTTCGAGATTCCCGGCATCGAGTACGAAACGGAGTTTATAGACCTCTGTACCGACGGCCCGGCGGCGTTCGTCAACGTCAACGAGTTCGAGGTGAGCGCGGGCAACGCCGCGGCGATGCGCGCCCAGGGCTACAGTGTCGCCGACGAAGGCAATCGGGTCGAGGGGTTCGGCGAGGTGCTGGATCGGTACCGCGACCACGACGTTGCATTCGTCTGTACCAGCCGATTCAAAGATAGCGCCCAGCACCGCAATCGCATGCGGCGGACCGCCGAGCGCGTCAGTCGCCCGTTCGAGGAAGTCACCGACGACGGGACGATCGTCGTCGGACAGACCACCGCCGATCCCGGGCGCCTGGACCGACTGGGCGTCCCCGACGAGTACTATTCCGTCGAGGGCGACACCGTCGAACTGGCGTGGTGGCTGCTCTCCGAGATGGTCTCGGATGGCGACATCGAGTCGGGATCGATCGTCGAAGTCCGCCCGACGGTCGATCGGCCGGTCGTCGAGCGAACGCCGCTGTGAGTGGGGTGCCCTCGCACGGAGCGAGGCGCAAGCGTTTACTGCCCGCCTGAGCTATCCCAGGTAATGGCGGAGTGCCCGCTCGCCGACGATTGCCCGCAATACACCGAGCGGATCGAGGGCATGGGATGTCAGCACTACGGCGATCGGGGTGGCGCGGAGTGGTGCAAACACTTCAACCAGCCGATCAGTGATCTCAAGTCGCAACCGGTCCAGCTCGGCGAGGAGGTCGTCGTCGATGTCGAGGACATTCACGAGAGCGGCGCCGGCGTCGGTCGAACGGAGGACGGATTCATCGTCCTGATCGACGGCGTGCTGCCCGATGCACGATCCCGGGTCCGGATCACGAACGTCCACTCGAATCACGCCCGTGCGGAGGAAGTCGAACGGCTCGAACGCGACGGCGACGATGACGGCACGTCGGACGCCTTCACGGTCGAGGACACAGACGAAGACGACGAGGATGATCCACGCGACGACGAGGGGCCACGGCTCGGCAGTCGCGACAACTTCTGGGGTTCGTAGGCGAGCGGTCCGGCAGTCACTGCCGACCGAGCCAGATCAACCCGCCACCGACGCCCACGACGGCACCGACGCCCACGAGCTGAACCAGCGTGTTCGGTACCGATGGATTGGTGGCCCAGGGCTGGCCGACGAGCGTCCCGATCGCGGTGATGACGAGAAAGGCACCGACGACCAGGCTATAGACCTCCAGCCGGTCGTCTGCGATGTCGTCGAGGCGTTCCATGTCACCAGCCTCGCCCACGGGCCGGTTAAATCGACCGATCCGTCCGCGTCTGGCCGCCCGATCGCCTCACTCTCCGGGGACCCAGGTGTCGAGTCGGCCCGCCTCGATGTCGTCGAGACAGCCCTCGCAATCGGGGTGGCCCGCCTCGAAACACGCCGGTCGGCCGGCCCCGTCGAGGTCGACCACCCGCCGGTCGGCGTGGCGACGACAGCCCAGGCCGATGCGATCGGCGTCGGGCCGGTCCTGCCGGGATCGCTCGCGGCCCTCCCGGAACGCCTTTCGGGTCCGTTCGAGGCGGCGGCCGGCACGCCGGGCGTGTCGCCGGAGCCAGTCGGGCAACTCGGCCATCGGCGGGACTACCGGAGCCAGCGGGAAAGACCTCCCGACGCCGGCCGGTGGCGGTGTGCCGACTCTAGTTCGGATGGGAGTACACTTTCACTCCGGATGGCCCATCCTTTTGCACCACCATCTCGAAGCCCGCATGTCTCCCGGGAAAATAGAGTGGAGACACCACACCCATGACCGATTTGCGCACCCAGGCAGAAGCGATCCAGGAACGGTTTGCCGACGCGCTCGATCTCGATGTCGACGAGATCGAACAGCGTCTCGAAACGCTCGTCGAAGAGTACTCGGTCCCGATCGACGAGGCCCGACGGAGCGTCGAAAGTAGCTATCGCGACGAGGCTGGTCTCGACGACGAGGACCTCTACGGCGGCAACGAGTCGGTGGCGGTCGCCGATGTCGATGCACCCGAGGAGTGGGTCGACATGCGCGTTCGCGTGGTCGACCTCTGGGAGCCCCGGAGCGACGCCGTCGCCCAGGTCGGATTGCTCGGCGACGAGACCGGGACGATCAAGTTCACCAAGTGGTCGAAATCCGACCTTCGCGACCTCGAGGAGGACCAGAGCTACGAACTCCGCAACGTCGTCACCGACGAGTACGAGGGCCAGTTCTCGGTCAAACTCAACCGGACGACGACGATCGAGGACATCGACGAGGACATCGAGGTCGGGTCGGACAGCGAGACCGTCGAGGGCGCGCTCGTCGACATCCAATCGGGCAGCGGGCTGATCAAGCGCTGTCCCGAGGAGGACTGTACGCGCGTCCTCCAGAACGGGCGCTGTTCGGAACACGGCGAGGTCGAGGGCACGTTCGATCTCCGGATCAAGGCCGTCCTCGACGACGGCGAGACCGTCAGCGAGGTGCTGTTCGATCGCGAGGCCACCGAGGAACTGACCGGAATCACGCTCGACGAGGCCCAGGACATGGCGATGGACGCCCTCGATACGTCGGTCGTCGTCGAGGAGATGGCCGCCGACGTGCTCGGCCGGTACTATCGCGTGGAGGGGCCGACGATCGGCCGATACCTTCTCGTGAACGATCACGAACGCCTGGGTGCACCCGGGACCGCCGACGACGTGCTGGTCACAGCGAGGTCGATGCAATGAGCACCACGCCCACTCGCGAGGTCGCGCGCCGCGTCTTCGCCACGGAGTTCAACGACGCCACGGTCACGTTCAAAGAATCCGACGACGACCGCGCGCCGGTCTATGCGCTCCTCCCGACGGGTCAGCGATCGAACCGCGTCTTCGTCGTGGGAACGCTCACCGAGACCGAGGACGTGGGTCAGGACAGCGAGTACTGGCAGGGCCGGGTCGTCGACCCGAACGGCGATCCATTCTTCGTGTACGCCGGGCAGTACCAGCCAGACGCCGCGAGCGTGCTGCGCGATCTCGAACCGCCGGCCTACGTCGCCGTCGTGGGCAAGCCCCGCACCTTCGAGACCGACGACGGGACGGTCAACGTCTCCGTCCGGCCGGAATCGATCACGAAAGTCGACGAGGGGACCCGCGACCGGTGGGTGATCGAGACCGCCCAGCGCACGCTCGACCGGATCGATCACTACGCGACCGCGGGCGAAGCGGACGAGTACGTCCGGATGGCGATCGAGGAGTACGACGCCCCGGTCGAGAACTATCGCCGGGCGGTCGTCGAGGCTCTGGAGAATCTCGATACCGAGGACGCCACCGCGAGCGCCTGAGTGCGATTCGATCGACGACCCCGCGGCCGGCATCGCAGTCGCTCCGCCGCGAGCGACGACGAGCGTCTGACGAACCGTTAAGTATGGCGAACCGGCCTAGTATTCAGATATGGGCAACAAGAACAAGACGATCTCCTTCCGGGTCAGCGAGGAGAAATTCGAGGCCCTCCGGGAGATCGCCGAGTCCCGGGACCTCTCGCTGTCGGCGATGTTTCGGGACTACGTCGACAAACTCGTCGACCACGACGGCCAGGTCGAGGTCGTCCCCGAGGGAAGCGCGCGCGAGGTCGAGGACTCGTTCCCGCCCAAGGTCGAGGTTCCCAAGCGGTTCATCCGCGAGCACGAGCGTCTCGAGCTCGAGGCCGACCACCTCCGCGAGCAACTCGAAGAGTACAAACGCTACGTCGCCCAGCTGGAGGAAGATACCGACGACGTGGTCCACCTCGAGGATCTCGACGCGGACGAGGAGTCGGCCTACCGGATCGAGACCGACCTCGACGACACGCCACTGTGAGACCGTTCTCGTTCGTCATCGCACCAGATCGTCGCGTCGCTGTCGCGCCGCTCGTCCGACGCTGTTTTGTCCGTCCACCTCGGCCAGCGCTTCGAGCGCTTCGAGCGTCCGAACGCTCTCGTCGAGAAAGCCGAGGATATCACCGCTATAGGCCGTGAGCATGTAGTCGTCTTCCATGACATCGACGATCGCATCGGGGCCCAGTCCGCTCGCCCGCAGATCGAGCAGATAGGTTACGAACGCCCGCTCGCCACAGCCACAGTGGGGCGCGCCCTCACAGTCACAGACCAGGAAGTCCTCGGCGAACGCCTCCAGTCGATCGCGGGTCGCGTCGTCGACCTGGGCGAGACCCTCGCGCGCGTAGAACACGTCGAGTGTCGCGCCCGCGAAGGCACGCTTTGGAATCGTCGTCTCCAGCTGGGACTGGATCTGACGGTGATTTTTGAGCTGAATCCGGTCGGTGATCGCCACAGACGGCGTAGGCCAGCGACGACCAAAAGCGGTCCGCGTTCGACTGGCTGGTGGTGGCCTCCCGGGAGCACACGCGCGGGCGGTGTCCGTGTCGAAACCTATTTGCCCGCCGCTGGAATACCATCGAATGCCTCAGCGCGTCCGGGTTGGGGTAGTGGCATCCTTGAGCCTTGTGGGGGCTCAGACGCGGGTTCAATTCCCGCACCCGGACCTGTTTTCGTTTCCGTCGGTCGGGGTCCACCAGTCCCGGATGAGAAGATTCTTCCGCGATCCCGCCCCCATTCCGCGTATGGGTACGTACACCGTCGCAGGAACCTACGAAGACCGGGCGGGGGACCGCTCGTTCGAGACCGCGATCGACGCACCGAACGAAGAGGTTGCCACCGAGCGCGCATACGCCACGATGGGGTCGCGTCACGGGCTCAAGCGCACCGAAATGACCGTCGACAGCGTCGAGGAGGCCGCACAATGAGCCAGGGTGGGCGCCAGCAGCTCGAACAGATCGTCGAGGCGATCGAGGAGATCGAGGCCGAGCAGGACGACATTCGATCCGAGATCGACGCTCACAATCTCGAACAGGACGCGATCGAGGACGCCATCGAGGCCATCGAGTCCCTGGAGACCGACGAGACCGTCCAGGTCCCGCTCGGCGGGGGCGCACACGTCCGTGCGCAGATTGCCGACATCGAGGAGATCATCGTCGAGATCGGCAACGGCTACGCCGCCGAGCGCGACGCCGAGGGAGCCGTCGAGACGCTCGAACTGAAACTCGAGGCCCACGACGACCGGATCGACGAGCTGAACGCCGATATCGAGGCGCTCGACGAGGAGAGCGACGAACTCGAACAGCGCGCTCAGCAGCTCCAACAGCAACTCCAGCAACAGCAGATGCAACAGCAGATGCAGCAACAGCAGGCCGGCGAGAGCGACGAATAGCCGATGTTCGACGGGCTCAAAGACCGCCTGTCCTCGTTCACCGAGGATGTCGAGGAGGACATCGAGGAGTCCGACGAGGCCGACCCCGGGGACGCGACGAGCGAGACCGCGACTGCCGAGGCGGCGGCCGAGGAGGGGAACTCGTCCCCCGACGACACCTCGGGCGGTGCTTCTGCGGACGCCCCCGATGACCGTGATCGCTCGGCGAGTGACGCGGTCGAGGCCACGACCGACGACTCCGGGGCCGACCGCAGCCTGACCGAGCGCGCGAAGCTGTTCGCCAGCGGCAAGACCGTCCTCGACGAGGACGACCTCGCGGCTCATCTCGACGACCTGGAGTTCGCCCTGCTCGCCAGCGATGTCGAGATGGCGGTCGCCGAGCAGATCATCGACCGGGTCGAAGCGACGCTGCTCGGCGAAACGCGCCGCCGCCTGGAGAGTACGGGCGATATCGCGGCCGACGCTCTCCGCGAGGCCCTCTACGACACCCTCGACATTGGCGATCTGGACCTGATCGAGGCGATCGAGTCGGCCGACGAACCCGCAATCGTGATCTTCACGGGCGTCAATGGCGTCGGAAAGACGACGACCATCGCGAAACTCGTCCGGTATCTCGAATCGGCCGGGTACTCGTCGGTCGTCGCCAACGGCGACACCTTCCGGGCGGGCGCGAACGAGCAACTGATCGAGCACGCCGACGCGCTCGGTGTCGAGTGCATCCACCACGAGCAGGGCAGCGATCCCGCGGCCGTCATCTACGATGCCGTCGAGTACGCCGAGGCCCACGACATCGATGTCGTGCTGGGCGACACCGCGGGCCGACTGCACACGAGTGACGATCTCATGGCCCAACTCGAAAAGATCGACCGCGTCGTCGACCCGGACCTGACGCTTTTCGTCGACGAGGCGGTCGCGGGCCAGGATGCGGTCAATCGCGCCCGCGAATTCGACGCGGCGGCGTCGATCGACGGGACGATTCTTACGAAAGCCGACGCGGACCCACAGGGCGGTGCGGCCATCTCGATCGCACAGGTGACGGGCTGTCCCATCCTGTTTCTCGGGACCGGCCAGGGGTACGAGGATCTCACACCGTTCGATCCCGAGCAGATGGCCGACGACCTCGTCGGCGATCAGTGACCTGACCGGGCGTGCCCGATCGGTCTGTCGACCGAGCGCGCCCGATCAGAAGGGGCCGATCGGGGGCGATCGAAACTGGCCGCCCCGTGGGCAATCGATATCCTGGCCGTTCGCGGCTGATCAACACTCCGGACGCCCGTTATCAATCAATATCCCGGCCGCTCGCGATTGATCGTTGGCGGCGGGTAACGACCGCTCGCGAGCGTGCGATTGACCCACTCGGGCCGTGGAACCGTCGTCGATCCGACGCCGTCGATCGTGGCGGTCTCGTGAATCCGGGTGCGGTCGCCCTCGTCCTCGACGATGGTGTACTCGATCTCGTACGATCTGATCAGGCCGCTGGTGGCCACATCGATGACGACGCTCGCCGAGCGGATCGTCGTCCCCGACCACAGGTTCGTGAGGCCACCGCCGGCCCGGTCGGCGCGCGCCTCGATCGTCACACCGTCCGGGGTCGATTCGATCGTCGTGACGGTCGTTTCCGAGAGCGCCCCTGCGATACGAGACCGGCGCGTCGCCTCGATCGGGAGGGTCGCCCGCGACGGCTCCACGAAGTGATACCAGGTGGTATTGGCGTACTGGCGCGCGACGACCGAGCGGTTACCGCCGGCCCAGTAGGTCGACCGTTGCCCCCATCTGTAGGCCGATGGCCGGCCACGCGCTCGTATATCGAGGAGATACGCCTCGCTATCCGCGCCAAACTCGCCCGCGATCGAGAGCCGACCGACCTTCTGACCGCTGGCCCGTTCGATCCGATCCACCTGGAGTGTGTAGCTTTGATTCGCGAGCACCCGTTCGTGAGCGTCGAGCAATCGGTCGATATCGATGCTATCGGTCCGGATCGAGACGCCTGGCGGGCTATCGTCGCCGATATCGACGGGGGTCACGGTCTCGGTCGGCTGGCCCCCGGGGAGCGTACAGCCAGCCAGCACGGCGACGAGGACGGCCGCCGCCACCCTGACGCGATCCATGGTATCGATTCGTTGCCGACCGACTTCACTCCGGCCGTTCGGCGGGTAGTCCGGGATCCGATCGCGGCGCCCCCGCCGCGAGGACGCGCACTGAGTCACTCGCGTTCGCGGGATTGTACGGCCGGTGGGGACTGTCGGCCTCGACGACGAACACCTCGCCCGCGGGCACGGTGCGTTCGCCCGCCGCGGTCTCGACGACGAGATTCCCGTCCAGCACGTAGAAGGCTTCCTCGCGCGTCGCGTGACGATGAAACGATCGTGCGAGCGCCTCGCCGGGGGCGAGCGTGTAGACCGTCAGCGCGAGCGCGTCGAGGCCGACGGCCTCGTCGATCGAGCGCCGATCGCAGGGGAACTCCTCGGTCGGCTCGATCGTCGCGGGATCGATCCGTGCATAGCCCATGCCGGTCGGTCGATCGGCGGGGCAAAGAGCCGCCCGATCGGGGGCAGCCGAGAGCCGCCCGATCGGGCGCGAAGAGCCATCCGATCAGGGACAGTTCCCGGCAGCGACCGCTGCAGCGAAGCCCGCCCGTGCAGTGGGGTAGCGGGGCCGAAATCCCAGATCGCGAAGCCGATCGCCCCGGACCCGCTTCTGGGCGCGAATCCGCGCGGCGCGGTCGCCGCTCGGATCCGAGAGCGCGTCGATCCGCTCCGGGATGGTTCGTTTCGGTGGCGCTGGCCGGTCACACCGATCGGCCAGCCAGTCCGCGAACGCGTGCTTGTCGACCGGCGTGCCGTCCACGACGTTGACGACCGCCGGGCAGGCGTCGACGGCGAGGAGGTGGGCGATCGCACTCGCGGCGTCGTCGCGGTGGATCGAGTTGAGCCAGCCGGCAGTGACGGGCCCCTCGACGTAGCGAGCCATACGGTAGCGGTCGGGGCCGTACAGGCCACCGAACCGAGCGACGGTGCCGTCGATCGCGGATCGGTCGCGGACGATCCGCTCGGCCGTCGCGATCGCCTCGAGTTTCGCGGTCGGCGGGTCGATCGCGGTCGATTCGTCGATCCAGCCGCCGTCGTGGTCGCCGTAGACGCCCGTCGAGGAGACGTAGACGAGGCGCTCGGGCGGCGTGGATCGCGCGGCGAAGTGGTCGATCGCCGTCCGCAGCCCATCGACGTGGAGCGCGCGAGCGGCCGCGGCCGACCGGTCGTCGGGCGTCGCGGCGACGACGACCGCGTCCACGTCGGGGACGGCCCCGAGACGCGACGGATCGGTCAGGTCGGCCTGGACGGCTTCGATGCCCGCGCCACGGACGCGCTGGAGGCCCGATTCCGACCGGCGCACGCCGACCGTCCGGACGCGGCCCGCGAGAATGCGACCGAGTTCACAGCCGACCGAGCCACAGCCGAGGATCGCGACGCTCTCGATCACGATTCGCGGGCGATCGCCGCGCGCAGGCTTGCGAACTCGCCCATGGGGAGCGGGGCCCGGCCTTCGAGTGCCTGCTGGAGTTCGGTCGCCGTTCGATCGGTCTCGACGAGCGCCGCCAGCCGATCGATATCGAGGACTGCACGGGTCATCCCCAGCAGGAGTCGGTCGCGCGCCTCGGCGGCGATGACCTCGGCGTCGGGCTGGTCGGGCCCGCAGGCCACCACGCTCGAAACGGTATCGAGCGAGAGCGTATCGATCTCGCCGGCCTGGATCGCCTCGAGTGTGCTCGCCTCACAGCCGGCCCGCTCCCGAACGGTCGCTGCGCCGGTGTCGGCAATCGCCTCGCGAGCGGCCGCCGTCCAGGCGTCGAGGACGTGCGCCCGACTGTCCGGGTCGCCCTCGATCGCATCGGTGTGCATACCGTTCCATCGGTCGACGGCGGTTTGGGTCTGTCTCCCCCGGCGGGGTTGGCCGGGGACGGACATCGGCGTCAGGCGGTGATTCGGCCGTAGTACGCGAACGCGGCGAGGACGCCGATGGCACCGCATTCGAGGATGGCGGGCCCGAGCGGGTCGAGCGCGATCGATCCACCGATCGCGGCGTCGATCGCCAGGTCTGCGACGAACCGGCCAGGGAGGACCGACGCGACCCAGTGGGCATCTTCGACCATCGGATTCTGGAAGAAGACGATGTCCATCATCGGCGCGAGCAACATGAGATACACGCCCGCCAGCCGGCCGACCACGAGGCCCGCGAGCGTGCCCAGCAACCCGTAGATGACCGCACAGAGCACGCCCGCGAGGACGAACGCGGCGGGATCTGCGGGCACGACCGTCACCGCGAGCACGCCCGTCGCGACGGCGACGCCGAGCGCGCCCGCGGCGGCGACCAGCGAAAAGCGGGCCGCGAGCAGTTCGACCGGGTCGAGCCCGGCGATCGTGAGGCGTCGATCGGCCTCGGTCGCCGACAGCGTGACGAACAGGCCGGCGATGCCGCCGATCAGCGCACCGACCGTCGGGACAAGGAGGGCGCCGTAGATCGCGATCAGGGTGGCGGTGGTCCGTGTCCCATCGATGGTGAGCGGGACGGTCGTATCGGGGGCGATGAGGACGAACACGCCGACGAAATACGCTGGCAGGACGACGAGCAGGCCCACCAGTACGGGCGTGCGGGCGTACTCGCGAAGCCCCATCGCGAGTGTCTCCCGAACACGGGCGAGCGAACTCACTGGCCGACACCTCCGGCGGTGACACGGGCGTAGATCAGCGCCGCGATCAGCAGCGCCACCAGCGCGTACGCGACAGCGCCGGCGGCGTCGCCGGTCGCGACCGCCCCCTCGAAGACGGCGTCACGCACCATGCGATGGGGGAAATGCAGCGGGAACGCCGAGAGGACCGCCGTGTCGATGTTCAACATCCCGCTCGACAGGAAGTCGTCGAAATCCACCAGAAAGACGATCACGAGCGATCCTTCGAGCGCCCGGGGGAGGACCGCCCCGACCAGCATGCCGATCGCCCCGTAGATCACCGCCGCGAGCGCGAGGCCCGCGAACGCGGACAGCGGCGCGGTGATCGTCGTCGTCCGGGCGAGCACCGCCAGCGAGGCGGCGGTGATCACCAGACAGCCGACGATCACGGTCAACAGTCGCGTACCGAACAGTTCCAGACGGCTGTACCCACACAGGCCCAGCCGACGGTCGGCCTGGCGGGCGCTGATCACCTGGAACAGGCCGAGCACGCCCGCGAAGAAGGCCACCGCGTAGATCGCGCCGTTGACACGCCCCATCGCGACGAGGCTCTCGGTCTGGATGCCGGGCAGGTGTGGGAACGCCTCCATCGCGATGCCGTACCCCTCGACGACGACCACCGGCAGTGCCACGAGCAAGAGGAGATTGAGCGGCGTCCGCACGAACGACCGGATCTGGGCACCGATCCCGCGGGTCAGTCTGGCGCTCCGCCCCGGACCGTCGGCCGAGCGTCCGGTCGCCGGGGGCGAGGCCGTGGCGTCAGACATCGCCAGCCCCCCGTTCGGCACCGTCGGCGGTCACGCTGTCGTCGGTCACGTCGGTCAGCGCGCCGTCGGACAACTCGAGGATGCGATCGAACCGGTCGCGTTCGCTGACGAAATGCGAGATGATCGCGATCGCCGTCCCGCCGTCGGTCAACTCCTCGGTCAATGCCCAGAAGGCGAGATACGTCTCCCAGTCGAAGCCGGTGTAGGGCTCGTCGAGCAAGAGCACATCGGGATCGTGCATCAGCGCGACGCTGAGGTTGATCTTCTGTCTGTTCCCGCCACTGAGCTGGTCGATCCGCCGATCGAGGAATTCCTGAAAACCCAGGCGGTCGGCGTACTGATCTCGCGCGTCGGCGATTGCCTCGTCGTCCATCCCGTAGGCCGTGCCGAACAGCCGGAAGGTCTCCCGAACGGTCAGCCGATCGTACAGCAGCGGGTCCTGGGGACACCAGCCGATCGCACCCGATCGCTCGACCGTGCCGCGGTCGGGCGCGAGCGCGCCGACGAGGATCTGCATCAGCGTCGACTTGCCCGCGCCGTTTTCGCCGACGATGCCGACGATCTCGCCCGCATCGATCGCGATCGTGGCATCCTCCAGCACCGGAACGGCCCGGCCCATCGGCGCCCACGACGGGAGCATCGAATCGTAGGTTTTTGCGACGTTCTCGGCGTCGAGCACCCGATCGCCGTCCAGGTTTGCGTCGCCCTCGACAGCGCGATTTTCTATATTCGACATCTACCGAATATTCCGCACGAAACGATTTAATGCTTTCGCCGCGAATGACCGACGATGGCAGCCGACGACATTTCGCCCGAGGTGCAGGAGGCCCGCGAGACCATGCTCGATGCCTTCGCCCGGACGGCAGACATCTACGGTGCGAATCGGTCGACGGGGCGGTTGTACGGCATCCTGTACTTTGCCGACGAACCGCTCTCGCTGGACACGCTCGCAGACCGTAGCGAGTACGCGAAATCGACCGTCAGCACGGCGATGAGCACGCTCGAACGGTATCACATGGTCCACCGGCGCTCGATGCCCGGTGAGGGCAAGAAAGCCTACTTCGAGGCCGAAACCGACTTCTGGCGCGTCCTGCAGGCGTTTCTCACCAACGAGGTGCGCCGCGAGATCCATACGATGTCACGGGCCCTGGAGGACGCCATCGCCGCGCTCGAATCGGCCGATACCGAGCGTGCGAAACGAGATCGGGAGAAACTTCAGTCGCTCAAACGCCTCTACGACCGGAGCGAACGCGCTGTCGACGTGCTGACGAGTACCTCCGCCGAGCGCGTGCTGGGCGTGCTCGATCGATTGTGACCGTGCCAAACACAGAAGGCTCCCGAGAGCCTACGCCAGCCACTCGATGACGACCGGACGCGCGTTGCTGGCCGAGGACGACGCGGTCGCGTTCGATCCCGACGCGGTCGATATCGACGACGAGCACGTCCTCGATCGGTTTCAGCCCGCCATGCGGGAGTGGTGGGTCGACCAGTTCGGGGCGTATGTCCCCCAGAACGGCGGATTTTTCACGCCACCGCAGAAGGAGGCCATTCCGCTGATCGAAAGCGGGACGAACACGCTGATCTGTGCCCCGACCGGAAGCGGCAAGACTCAGGCCGCGTTCGCGTCGATCCTCGACGACCTCTTCGAGCGCGCCCGCGACGACGACCTCTCGAACAGCGTCCACGCCCTCTACGTCTCGCCGCTGAAGGCACTCGCCAACGACGTGCATCGCAACCTCGCGCGCCCGCTGGCGGGAATGACCGAGCGGCTGGCAGATGCGGGCGAGGACGTGACCGTCCGACACGCGATCCGGCACGGCGACACGCCCGACAGCGAGCGCCAGCAGATGCTCGAAGAGACGCCACACCTCCTGAACACGACGCCCGAGACGCTCGCAATCCTGCTCAACGCCCCAAAGTTCCGCGAGAAACTCCGCACCGTCGAGTACGTCGTGGTCGACGAGATCCACAGCCTCGCGGACAACAAGCGCGGCACGCATCTCGCGGTCTCGCTCGAACGCCTCGACGCGCTCGCCGATGGCTCGCCCACCCGGATCGGCTGTTCGGCGACGGTCGAACCGCTGGATCGGATGGCGGAGTTCCTGGTCGGCCGCGAGTCGCCGGGCGGGCCCGCCCGCGAGTACGAGGTCGTCGACGCGCGGTTCGCGCGCGAACTGGATCTCGAACTCGACGTGCCCGTCGCCGACCTCATCGGGACGCCACCGGCCGAGATCACCGACGCGCTCTACGAGCAGTTACACGAGTTGATCCAGGCCCACGAGAACACGATCATCTTCACGAACACCCGCTCGGGGGCCGAACGCGTCCTGCATCGCCTGCGCCAGCGGTATGGGGCCTACGACGAACAGTCGAGTGGCTGCCACCACGGCAGTCTCGACCGCGAGCGCCGCGAGGCCATCGAGGAAAAGCTCAAATCGGGCGATATCGATGTCGTGACGACCTCGACCAGTCTCGAACTCGGCATCGACATGCCCCACGTCGATCTCGTCGTCCAGCTTGGATCGCCAAAGCGGGTCGCCGCCCTCCTCCAGCGCGTCGGTCGGGCGGGCCACCAGCTCGGCGAGACCGTCACCGGGCGGGCGATCGCACTCGATCGAGACGACCTCGTCGAACTCGCGGTGATGGTCGAACGCGCCAGCGAGGGCTTTGTCGATCGAGTCTACGTCCCCGAGAACGCCCACGACGTGGCCGCCCAGCACGTCTACGGCATGGCGATCAACGGGCCCCGGCCGGAGCGCGAGGTCAAGGCGATCCTCCGGCGGGCCGACCCCTATCGCGAGTACGGCGACGACGACTACGAGTCGCTGATGGCCTACTTGACCGCCGATTACGATGGCCTCGAAGACCGCGATGTCTACCCCAAGGTCTGGCGAGACGCGAACGACCCGCCCGACGGGGAGTATCATTACGACGAGTATCCGGTCGGCGAATCGCTGATCGGCAAGCGTGGGCGGATGGCGCGGGTCATCTACATGACCAACGTCGGGACGATCCCCGACAGCTTCTCGTGTGACGTAATTGTCCGTGGATCGGACACCTGGGTGGGCCAGCTCGACGAGGAGTATCTCGACACGCTCGAGGTGGGCGACGTGTTTGTTCTCGGCGGCGATCGCTACGAGTACCGCTACCGCCGCGGGACGAAGGTCTACGTCGACCGCTCGAGTGCCCGCCCGACCGTGCCATCGTGGTATTCGGAGCGGTTGCCCCTCTCCAGGGATCTCGGCGAGGAGATCCTCGCCATCCAGCGCGAGATCATCGACCACCGCGACCGCGGTGGCACGCCCGCACTCCGCCAGTGGCTCCGAAACTTTCCCATGACGGAATCGGCCGTGCGCGCGCTGACCCGACTGTTCGACCAGCAGATCCGCTTCGGGGGTCCGGAGAGTCTGGCCACGCCCGACCGGATCGTGATCGAACACGAGCGCGACCGCGAGGAGTACGAGCGCCGGTACTACGTCCACTCGATCTACGGGCGACGCTTCAACGACGGCCTCGCGCGCCTGCTCGCCGACCGGATCGCCGACGCCGCCGACGCGAACGTCCAGGTCGCGGTCGCCGACAACGGGTTCGTGCTCTCGATGCCGCTGAACCGCAAGGTCGACCCCGTGAGCCTGCTGGAGGGTCTCGATCCAGAGACGGTCCGGGCCGATCTCCGCGATGCCCTCGACGGCACGGATCTGCTCCAGCGGTACTTCCGGATCAATGCGACGCGGGCGCTGATGATCCTCAGGCAGTACAAGGGCCACTCGAAATCGGCGAGCCAGCAGCAGGTCGACGCCGAGATGCTGATCGACTTCGCCGAGTCGTTGCCCGATTTCGCCGTCATGGAGGAGACCTACCGGGAGATCGCCGAGGACAAACTCGACGTGGCGGGGATCGAACGAGTGCTCGCGGCCATCGACGCGGGCGACATCAAGGTGGTGAGCCACCGCGTCGAGTCGCCGACACCGCGGGCGTTCGGTCTGGCGACGCTGTCGGCCAGCGACGTGGTGCTCGCCGAGGACGAGTCGGCGGTCCTGAAGGACTTCCACGAGCGGGTGATGGACGCAATCGAGGGAACGGACGACACGGCGGCGGAGTAAGGCACTATGCTCGGAGGACGCACTCACGTAATTGATCGAGGTACGCACCGTCCCACCCCTTTCGTTCTTCGTAGTACGTCAGGACGGCATCGACGTACTGGGAGTCGATCACGTCGTCGCGACCGAGTGTACAGAGCACGTGCGGTGTCGTGAACAGGCTGTTCCGGTCGTCGAGTGCCAGGGCGACGAAGAGGTAGTTCGAGTGGCCGAACTCGTCGGTGACGAACATCGCCGCATCCAGATCGTTGGCCAGCCAGATCGCTCGGGATTCGCCCGTATCGAGACCGAAATCGAGTGGCGCGTCGATCCGGTCGTCGACGGCGTGGGTCGTCAGGTGATCGGACGCTCGCAGCACGGCTGTCGCGGCCGTCGCGAGGAGATCGCTCCCCGTCGAGACCTCGGTCACCTCGCCCAGGACGACCTCCGGAACGTTCACATCGTACGCACTGAGGACAGTTTTCAACGGATCGTCGCCGGACGGGGCGCGGTCCCGACCGTCGACGACCGGTGTCGCGAGGTTGAGCAAGACGTTCGTGTCGACGACGATCGTCGGGTCGGCCGGCGTCGTCGCCGTCATCGCTCGTCGTCGGGTTCCCATTCGGGGACCGATCCATCGTAGAAGGCCTCGTCGTCGGGGATGTCGTCCAGACGCGGGACCGGCGGATCCCGATCGAGCGACGCACGCAGAACCTGGAGTCGCATTGCCTCTTCGGTCCCGAGAATCTCCTCGACCGTGTCGAACTCGACGCGGCCGTCGTAGAAAGCGTCGGCCAGACGGCGGCGGAACTGCTCGTCGTCGGCGAGGTCGGCGAGACGGGCTTTCAGCGCGTCGATGAGCAGTTGCGTCCGGGAGACATTGAGCAACTCCGCCGCGCCGTCGGCCCGATCGACGAGCGATGTCGGCGCGTTGAAGTCGACACGGGTGCGACCCTCGGTCATCAGTGATGTGTAGGATCTACACACGAATAAAGGTGGCTGTCAGTCCAGGCGACTGAGCGTGGACCGAATCGGTCTCACGATCGTAGCCGATCGCTGACCGTCCGTTACATCCAGTAACGATGAAGACGGTCACCACGCGCATCCCCGAAGACGACGAGAAGGCACTCGCCGCACTCGAAGACGCCCAGAGTGCCGACCGATCGGAGGTGCTCCGGCGACTCATTCGACAGGGGCTCGACGACTGGCGCAAAGAGCAGGCGCTGGATCGACTCCGCGAGCACACCAATACGCTCCGGTCGGCGGCGGAACGTGCGGACGTCTCGCTCGTCGAGATGCTGACGCTTGCCGCCGAGGAGGGGATCGACGTGGGGTACACGACCGACGACCTCGAACGCGACCTCGACCGCCTCTGATGGTCGTTCTGGACTCGTCCGCGCTGATTCCGCTCGCGTGGGTCGACTGACTCGACCTCGTCTCGACGGCCGTCGACGACCTTCGAACGACCCAGAACGTCCGAGAGGAGGTCCTCGCGGAGGGGAACCGGGGGCACGGCGGCCCTGGAGGCGTTTCTGACAGACGTGGCCGTCCACGACACACCGGCCGAGGCCGAGGCGGTCGCGTCGATGGAGGGCATCGCCGTGGCCGACGCGTCCGTGATTTTGCTGGCCGAGGGCGGCGACGAGATCCTTCTCGCCAACGACACGGGATTGATCGAGGTCGCCCGGAGCCAGGGTCTCGACTGCTGGTGGGTCACGGCGCTGGTACTCGGGGCGACCACGGCGGGCGACCTGACGGCGACCGAGGCACGCGATCTCATGTACGACCTCGTGAACGAGGGGATGAATCTCCACCCGACGGTCTACTCGC
This sequence comes from Halococcoides sp., assembly GCA_042216835.1. GTDB lineage: Archaea > Halobacteriota > Halobacteria > Halobacteriales > Haloarculaceae > Halococcoides. Next base: position 17,630 of record JBDGTN010000138.1, on the reverse strand, counting down.
AGGTACAGAAGAAACTCCGCGAACTCGGGGCCTGAGATCACTCCGGGCGCTGTTTCTGGTGGTCGATCCGCTCGGCGACGACCGCCGGGACCGTCGTCTGACAGACTGCACAGGTCCAGCGCGTACCGACCGTCCCGGCCTCTTTCCGGAGATCCTTCTCGTTGTCGAGTCGTGTCCCACAGCCGTCGCAGGTGTAGGTCGTCCGACTCATATCGGTGTCTGGGACTGCCTGCAACAAAATCGTGGTTCCCGATGGCGCTGTCGGCCGAGCAAGTGCTCCTGGCGGTATGGCACAATCGTTATGACGATCGCAGACGAACGCTGACAAACAGAGACATGCCGATCAGGATCGACGACGCTGCTGACGCGCCCCCAGTCACCCCAGATACCAACGCCGAGGCGTTGCTGGCGGTCCTGCTCGATCATCCGGAGATGGGATTCGCGCCGAAAGAACTCGCTGAGTTGACCGACGTGCCACACGCAAGCGTCCACAAGACGCTCTCTCGACTGCGTGATCGTGGCCTCGTCCGGAAGGTGGATTCGTACTGGGCGGTCGCCGACGACGTCGCCGCGTCACGAATGGCGAACGTCGTCTCGCTGGCGACCGTCGCCGAGGAGTACGGTGACGACGCCTATGACGACGAGTGGGCCGACGACGCGCCTGACCTGGGTGAAAACGCATAGATGGCATACGCACAGGGCAGCGTGGTCATCGGTCCAGCCACGTTCAAGACCGGTCGACGGCCGTATCTCGTCGTTTCGAATCGTGATCGACCGTTCTATGGTGACCGGTACACCGTCGCCGTCGTCACTTCGACCGAGCGGCCCGAGGCGGTCCCGATCGATCGCAACTCACTGACCGCCGGAGAACTCAAGACCGACCCGAGCTTTGTCAGTCCCTGGTCGATTCACGTCTTATCAGACCAGGAGATCACGAAGCGCGTCGCACAACTTGATACGACGACGATGGGCCGGGTTGCCGATCGGATTCGAGCACTGACGCGGGTCCACTCGGACTGACGCGGGGTGGGAACGGTGACCGACTCGGAATTACCTACGAACATACGACGCAGTGGTAAATATTAAAGCCCGGCATGGCCAAGCCACCCCAATGACGACCTGTGAGGCGACGACGCTCGGACTGTATCCCCTCCCCGACTGGGCGAAAGACGATCTCTCGGAGCTGAAAGGCCACCAGAAAGGCGATCTGATCGACGGCACCGAGAGCGAGGATATCGTCGCGGTGTACGACGAGGTGCGCGCGGAGTTGATCGAGCGCCAGGCGTCGGCCGGTCTCGATCGAATCGTCGAGGGCCAGGCGCGGTGGGACGACATGCTCGCCCACCCATTGACCCAGGCCGCAGGCGTCGAGACCCGCGGGATCGTGCGGTACTACGACAACAATAACTTCTATCGCGACCCCGCGGTGGTCGGGGCCCTCGAACCGAGCGGCGACGTGGCGGCGGAACTCGCGGCCGCCGACCAGGTCCAGGGGTCGCTCCAGGCCGTGCTGCCCGGGCCCTACTCGCTGGCGGATCTCGGCACCGACGAGTACTACGACGACGATGCGGACTACCTCGCGGCGGTCGCGGACCTGCTCGTCGCCGAAATCGAGCAGTTCCCGGCCGTCGACTCGCTCGTGCTCGCCGAACCGTCGCTGGCGGTCGATCCGCCCGACGCGACCGAGCGAGCGGTCGACGCGATCGATCGTGTCGCGAGTGCGGCCCCGGAGACGGTCGTCCACTCGTACTGGGGCGTCCCGGATGCCGAGACCTACGCCGGCCTCGTGGACGTGGCCGACGGCGTGAGCCTGGATTTCGTCACCGCGCCCGACGCCGCGCTCGACCGCCTCGCCGATCACGGCGCGGCCGACATCATCGGCGTCGGCGCGGTCGACGGCCAGAACACTCTCGTCGAGTCGCCCACCGAGATCGCGGGGACCGTCGACGACGCGCTGGATGCCGCGAGCGCCGATCGAGCGATCGTGACGCCGAACACCGGCCTGTTCTACCTGCCCGACAACAAGTTCGCGGCGAAACTGGATGCGCTGGCCGCCGCGCCCGCGGAGGTGAACCGATGAGCGACACACGATCACAGTTCCGGCCCGACGATCACCCGAACGAGCACTTCCTGCTGACGACCGTCGTCGGTTCGCACCCGAAGCCGACCTGGCACGACCGCGCTCGCGAGTTGCACGAGGACCCCGCGGCGGACTTCGACGACGAGGACTGGCAGGAGGCCAAAGACGACGCCGCGCGCGTGATCACCGAGGAACACGATCGTGCGGGCCTGGATGTGGTCACCGACGGCGAGATGCGCCGCAACGAGATGGTCGAGTTCTTCGCCGACCGGATCGCGGGCTACGAGTTCAACGGCCGCGTGAAGGTCTGGGGGCACAACTACTTCGACAAGCCATCGGTCGTCGATTCGGTCGAGTACGACCAGCCCTGGCTTCGCGAGGAGTACGAGTTCACCGCCGCGGTGACCGATTCGCCGGTGAAGGTCCCGATCACTGGCCCGTATACGCTCGCGTCGTGGAGTTTCGACGAACACTACGGCTCGGAGGCAGACCTGACCTACGCGCTCGCCGACCTGGTCAACCAGGAGATCAAAGACCTCGTCGACGCCGGTGCGCGGTACATCCAGATCGACGAACCCGCGCTGGCGACCACGCCCGACGACCACGCCATCGTGGGCGAGGCGCTCGAACACGTGGTCAGCGGCGTGCCCGACGACGTGCGCCTGGGCCTGCACGTCTGCTATGGCGATTATTCCCGGATCTACCCCGAGATTCTGGACTTCCCGGTCGAGGAGTTCGACCTCGAACTCGCGAACGGCGACTTCGAGCAGATCGACGTGTTCAAAGAGCCCTCTTTCGAGAAGGATCTCGCCTTGGGCGTGCTCGACGTGCACGACGCGACCGTCGAGTCGGTCGCCGAGATCGAGGCCAACATCCGCAAAGGCCTGGAGGTCGTCCCGCCCGAGCGCCTGACGGTCTCTCCCGACTGCGGGCTGAAACTGCTCGATCGCGAGGTCGCCTACCAGAAGATGGCGAACATGGTCGCAGCGGCCCGATCGGTCGAGGCGGATCTCGACGCCGGACGGATCGACACGGTTGATCACTGACCCGAGGACGATCCGCCGTTCAGAGTCCGATCATGCCGCGGGCCATCGTGAGGCCGGTTTTGGCGTACGATGGCCGCGTGATGCGGTCGTGTTCGGCCTGTGTAAGCCGGAAATCGAAGATATCCAGGTTTTCGGCGAGGTGGGCCCGACTCGTCGACATCGGGATCGTGACGACGTTTTCGTGCTGGGTGACCCATCGGAGTGCGGTCTGGGCGGCGGTCTTGCCGTGCTGGCGGCCGATCGTGGCGAGGACCGAATCGTCGATCGCGCCGCCGTTGGCGAGCGGGCTGTATCCGGTGAGGATCACGTCTTCGTCCTGGCAGTAGGACAGCAACTCCCGCTGGGGCCACCACGGGTGAAAGAGCACCTGATCGGTGAGGATCTCGTCGTCGGCGAGCCGGCGGGCCCGTGCGAGGCGATCGCGCCCGAAGTTCGAGACGCCGATCGATCGCGTCCAGTTACGCTCGCGAACCTCCTCGAGCGCGGCGATGACGGTCTCGAGATCGGCCAGCGGATTCGGCCAGTGGATCAAGAGGAGATCGACCCGATCGACGCCGAGGCGATCGAGACTGTCCCGGGCCGAGGCGACGATCGAATCGAACGACCGGCGCTTGCCGTTGACCTTCGTCGTGAGGAAGACCCTCTCGCGATCGATATCGGCGTCGCGGAGCGCCGCTCCGACGGCAGCCTCGTTGCCGTACGCCTGGGCGGTGTCGATGTGGCGATAACCGAGATCGAGTGCCGTTCCGACTGTCCGGCGGGCGACAGCGGGATCCATCTGCCAGGTGCCGAGACCGAGTTTCGGAACGTCGATCCCGGCGGCGGTTTCGAACTCCATGGCTGTCGTAGGGTCTCCGAGCGGATATGGTTCGCCCCGATCGGCACGTGGCTCCATCGAGACCACCGATTGACAGTCGCCAGCCCCGAGACGAAACGTTTTGCTCCGTGGACCGACTCTGTCCGAACAGTCATGATCGATCAGCTTCGTTCGCTTCCGTCCGCGGCCCTCACGGCTGACCTCCTGGCGGACGCTCGAACGCTCGTCGTGCATGCGCCAGGGACGACGCCGACCGACTCGCTCGCGGCGTCCGACGATCTGGTCGTCGCGTCCTCGATCGAGGACGCTCTCGATGCGCCCGGCGACGCGACCGTCGCGATCGAGGCCTGGGTTCGGGAGGCCGACGACGCCCCCGAGGACTGGGTTCGGGAGGCCGACGACGCCC
>JBDGTN010000138.1:10814-13181 GCA_042216835.1 Halococcoides sp. | reverse complement strand
CTGGGTTCGGGAGGCCGACGACGCCCTTGACGAACTCCTCGACCGGCCGGGTGGGGTCGCGCTGTTCGTCCGGCCGTGGCCACTCCAGTGGCTGCTGACTGCGGCCGACGACGCCGACCCGGCAGTGCTCGACCGATTCGACGCGGCGTATGCGATCGTCGATCCGCCCACGGAGGACGGACAGACCTACGGGCCGAGTCACATCTCGACTCCAGAGCGGACCCTCGACGTTCCCCGGACGGCTCACCCGCCGGTCGAGTCCGAGCGCGTCGTCACCGTCAGAGGGGTCGAGCGGGCGCTGGACGCGACCGCGATCGTTCCCGACCTCGGCGTGCCGGTCGACGCAGTGGTCGACGCGATCTCGGCGACCGACGACCACGCGATCGAGGCGCCGGGACCGGGGCCGACGGCGCTGGCCGTGCTGCTCGTCCGGTCCGAGTCCGTCGATCACGAGAGACTGGCAGACTGGCTGGACGAGGTGGCGCTGGCGCCGGGGGCCGCCGAACGGGCCGAGCGAGCGCTGGGGCTCCCACCGGAGACGCTCCGGGGCCTCGCGGCGGCGATCGAGGCCACAGGTGAGATCGCCGTCGATCCACGTGTCGATCCCGATTTCGCCGACGCGATCGATGCGATCCTCGCCGATCACGACTTCACGGCGGTCGGCCGGGCCTTCGAGCGATTGACCGAGACGGCGACGGCCACGACGGCCGATGCGGTCGGACCACGCTCGGGCCGTCGTGTCGATCGGTCGGCCGTCGCGACGCTGGACGTGGCGGCCGCACTGGCCGACGATGCCGACGAACCGGCTGCCATCGTCGAGGCGGCGACGACCGCGCTGGTCGGGGACGACGGCGACTCCACGGCGGCCATTCGATCGGGCGTCGCCCGTCTGGTCGCCCGACTGACCGGCGATCCCGACGACTGCGCCGCGATCGCGGGCCGGGCGCTCGGGCGAGCCCTGGTCGGCGTCGACTCCGATCGCCGCCCGTCGATCGCCCGCGCCGCCATCGCGGGCACGATCGAGGTGCTCGCGCCGCCCGCCTGGCCCGCGCTCGTGGCCGCCGTGCAGTCCTCGCCCGGGGACGCCGGCGTCGATACGGCACTGATCGAGACGCTGGTCGATCGACTGATCGCGGCGACCGATCCCGTCAGGGCGCCGCCAGAGGCGGGCGTCGAGGCCGTCACGGATGCCGTCGTCGGGGCGGCGATCCGCGCCAGCGAGGACGACCCCACGCTGTCGGAGCCGGTGAGTCGCGACCCGATCGCGGCGCTCGGGGCGACCGCGGCGGCCCCAACGCTCGCTGGTGCGCTCCTCGAGGCCGTCGATCGTGCTTTCGTCCGGGAGCGCTTCGATCACGATCGGACGGTCGATCCACACCCGCTCGCCGATCGCGTTCTCGCCCGCGCGCTGGTGGCGATCGGCGACGTGATCGACGACGAGGCGGTCGCCACGCCCGATCAGTTCGCCCGCCAGCTCGACTTCGGACACGCTCCGGCGACCCGACGCCTCTATCGCGCCGGTCTCCAGGCCATTCGAGACGGCGATGTGGAGGCCGGTCGGCTGGCGTTGCAGACGGCCTGGGAGAAACGCGACGTGCTCGTTCCGGGGACCGAGGGCCACGACTACGCGCTCGCGGCCGGTGCGGTGTATGCCGGCCGGCTGGCGATCGTCGACCACCCTGGCTGGCCTGCCGAGGGCGTCCTGGTGGAACTCGCCGAGGAAGCGGGTGAAATCCCCGTCCAACCGCGGGCCGTGGTCGACGCGGTCGACGACGATCGACCGCGACCCGATCGCGAGGCAGTCGAGAGCCAGGCCGAAGACGCCGCCGAGGGCTCTCTGGACGCGCTCGAAGCCGACGTGATCGCGTCGATGGTCGATCAACTGGTCGAGCCGCCCGGACCGGGCGAGTACTTCGAGATGGGGTGTCGCGCCGTCATCGCCGACGAGGCCGAAAGTGCCGTCAACGGCTTTGGGTCGGCCTGGGACGCCCGTTCGGACGCCGAGACCGACGACGATCTCTGGGCGGCCATCGCGGGCGGCGTTGCGATGCTCGCCCACTCCCGGATCGACGTGATTCCGCCAGCGATGATCTATCAGCCCGGCGTCGCCCGTCAGCTCGACACCAATCGCGACATCGTGCCCGATTTCGTGCTCGATGTCTTCGAGGGGATCGTCTCCGAGGAGACGGAGTTGCCCGATCCGGAGACGCTCGCCGAACCGGTCGACCCCGAGGCCGAGCCCAACCGAATCGATCTCGCGAGGGTCGCGTTCGCCCGGATCGCCGGCCGGCTCAAGTACGGCGAGTCCGAGGCCGGTCTCGACGCGTATCCGGGCGCGCCCGAGGCGTCGACGGACCTGGAGTCGGA
>JBDGTN010000138.1:0-10714 GCA_042216835.1 Halococcoides sp. | reverse complement strand
GGAGTCGGATGAGGAGGCAACGGCCGCGGAGTCGGACGAGGAGGCAACGGCCGCGGAGTCGGACGAGGAGGCAACGGCCGCGGAGTCGACGGTCGGGTCCGAAGACACCTCGATCGCCCCCGAGCGGCAAGCCTCCCTGGTCGAGGGCCTCGAAGCGATTCGCGACGGCCGCGTTGGCGTCGCGATCGATCCGCTGCTCGATGTCTGGGACGATCGGCCGGCCGACGACGATCCGATCGCACTGATCGCGGGGGCGATCGTCGCGGTGGCCGCCGAGCGCGAGGGGCTCGGGGTCGTCGCCGACGACATCGGTCCGACGGTACTGGACCGTGCCGAGGCGGCCCCCGCGGCCATTCGGCCGGTGGTCGCGACCCTCGACGGCGACTCGCCCGCGGTCGAACGGTCCGAAGTTCGCGAGCGAGCGGCCGACCTGCCGATCGAGAGCGCTCTCCTCGGCGAGGCCATCGCGTCGCTGATCGCCGAGTGAGGCCGTCTCGATCGGTGCCGTCGCGGAGGCGTCGAACGGACAGTTTCAAACGCCCGCTGCCCGAATCCGCCGGCATGTACGACCGGATCAAGGGCTTTCGTGACTTTTACCCGCCCGAGATGGCTGCCCGGCGCGAGGTCATCGACACCGTCGAGGGCGTGGCCCGCCGGTATGGCTTTCGCGAGATCGACACGCCCGCACTCGAACCGGCGGCGATGTACGCCGACAAGTCGGGCGAGGAGATTCTCGAAGAGCTGTACAGCTTCGAGGACAAGGGGGGTCGCGAGGTCGCGCTCACCCCCGAGTTGACGCCGACGGTCGCCCGGATGGTCGTCGACCGCCAGCAGGCCCTGTCGAAGCCGATCAAGTGGGTCTCGACGCGCCCGTTCTGGCGGTACGAACAGGTCCAGCAGGGCCGATTTCGGGAGTTCTACCAGACGAACATCGACATCTTCGGGTCGAGCGAACCGATCGCCGACGCCGAGGTGATCGCGGTCGTCACCGACGCGCTGGCGGCGCTCGGCCTCGACGATTCCGATTTCGAGATCCGTGTCTCTCACCGGGACGTGCTCGGGGCACTCCTTGATACCTTCGAGGGCGATATCGATCGGCGCGACGCGATCCGGGCGGTCGACAAGCGCGCGAAAGTCGAGGAGGCGGCCTACATCGATTCGCTCGTCGAGGCCGGACTCGACCCCGACCAGGCCCGGCAGTTCGACGACCTGCTCGTCGCCGGCAGCGAGGATCTCGACGCCGTCCGGGACTTTGCCACCGGCGACACCGTCGATAGCGCGCTGGACAACCTGGAGGCGGTCCTCGCGGCGGCCGCGGATATGGGCGTTCGCGATCACTGTGACCTCTCGCTGACGACCGCGCGCGGTCTCGATTACTACACGGGCGTCGTCTTCGAGTGCTTCGATGCGACGGGCGAGGTCTCCCGGGCGGTGTTCGGCGGCGGCCGCTACGACGATTTGATCGAATCGTTCGGTGGCCCACCAACCCCGGCGGTCGGCGTCGCGCCGGGCCACGCCACGCTCGGTCTGCTCTGTCAGCGCGCGGGCGTCTGGCCCGACGAATCGATCGCGACCGACTATTATGTCCTCCAGGTCGGCGACACGCGCCCGGTCGCCGCCCGCATTGCGCGAGACCTGCGCGACCGCGGTCACGTCGTCGAGACCGACCTCTCGGGGCGGGGCTTCGGCGATCAACTGGAGTACGCCGATTCGATCAACGCCCGGACTGTCGTGATCGTCGGCGAGCAGGACCTCGCGAATGACGAGGTGACGATCAAGGACATGGCCTCGGGCGATCAGATCCAGGTGCCCGTCGCGGAGTTCCCTGGCGAGCACGACCGGCCGACGATCGACGATTTCGTCTGAGGACTTTGTTTCGTCAGGGTTCGCCCGGTCGATCCTCGCGGAGATCCAGCCGCGGAATCAGGCCGTCGTAGCTATCGTCGCTCGATACGATGGTATCGCCATCGGCCATCACGAAGTGGATCGCATCGAATGGCGTCAGTCCATGCTCATTGACGTACGTGGCGGCCGCGACGATCGCCGTCTCGTCGCCGCGAACGGTGACCAGCGAGGTGGCGTTCGTGACGACGCGTTCGACATCTCGATCCTCTCGATAGGCGACCATCAACAGTTCGGCGAGCGTGAACTGCGAGGTCCACAGATCGTCGGCGTGTTCCTCGTAGACTGACTCGGCGGCGTCACCCAGCCAGTCGTCGTCTTTGATCAGGGCGAGCAGGAAGTCGGTCTCTGCGTACATCTATTCGCCAGCCTCGTCGAGCATCGCGGCCCGGGCCTCGTCTCGAAGCTCGTCGGCACTCCTTTCGACGTCTGCAAACTCGTCGCGAAGCGCCTCCAGGGGATCGTCCGCGACGGGGACGAGCTTGACGCCGTCATCGATGTCGATGGCGTAGTATCGATCGCCGTACCGCTCGCGGAGTTCCTTCGGGAGCGTCAATCGGCCACGGTCGTCGAGCGTCGTCGTACCCATACGTTAGCTAATCCGGGGAGACACAAATATATTCCCACAATTGGGGGTAGATGTACACAGCCGATCTCCGATCTGGGGCGGGTGACAGGCGGGACGCTCGATAGAGGCTGGCCCAGGCAGTGCCGAGATGTGTGGTCCGCGAAGCGGAACGACGTGCGGGCTGGATGCGTCCGGATCTCGATCGGCCCGCTCAGTAGTCGCTTTCCAGTTCGATCGTCGCCGACTCCTCGCCGACGATGACCTCGAACTCGCCGGGTTCGATCCGCCGCTCCCGGCCGTCCTGGACGGCGAGCTCCGCGGCCGGGAACTCGACCGTCGCGGTCGCGGTCTCGCCCGGATCGACGGCGACGCGATCGAAGCCGACGTGCTCGCGGCGTGGCGTGACGACCGAACTCACCCGATCGCGGACGAATACGTCGACGGCGCGCTCGCCCGCGCGATCGCCCACGTTCGTGACGGGCACCGTGACGGTGACTCGGTCGCCGGGCCGGACCGTCGCGGGCGCGTCGGGCGCGCCCACGTCGAACTCGGTGTAACTCAACCCGTGGCCGAACGCGTAGAGTGGATCGTAGCTGTCGAGGTGGTGCTCGGCCCCGATCGGCGTCGGGTGCGGACAGTCCTCGATGCGCTCGGGGGCGCGACTCGCCGACCGCGGGATCGACACCGGCAGCGCGCCGCCGGGATTCACGTCGCCGACGAGCGTCTCGGCGATGGCGGTCCCGCCCGCCGATCCGGGATAGTACGCCATCAGCACGGCCTCGGCGTGCTCGGCGGCCCCGGTCAGCGCGAGCGGCCGCCCGCTGACGAGGACGACCGCCACCGGCGTGTCGCTCTCGTACAGCGTCTCCAGCAGGCGGCGCTGGGCGGGCGGGAGCGAGATCGAATCGCGGCGGGGCCAGTCCTCGGCGTCCTGACCGTCGCCGCCGAACTCGTGGATGTACCACCCCTCGCCGACGACCGCGACCGCAGCGTCGGCGTCCGCGGCGGCATCGGCGACCGCGTCGAGGTCGCGCTCGTCGGTGTGGTCTGCACCCGGCTCGTACCCCACTGCGCCGTCGAAGGCGTCGTTCAGGCCCTCCCGGACGGTCGTCCCCGCGAGGGCGCTCTCCTCGGGCCAGGACCACCCGCCGCACTGGCCGACCAGCGAGTCGGCGTTCGGGCCGGTCACCAGCACGTCGTCGTTCGCCGACAGCGGCAGCAGGCCGTCGTTGTCGAGCAGCGTCATCGACTTGCGAGCGGCCTCGAGTGCGGTCGCGCGATGCTCGTCGGTGAACAACTGCTCGCGCACCCGATCCACGTCGACGTACGGATCGTCGAACAGGCCGAGTTCGAACTTCAGTTCGAGGACGCGCTCGACCTGCCGGTCGATCCGCTCCTCGGAGAGTTCGCCCGCCTCGATGAGGTCCACCAGCGCCTCGACGTGGTCGGGCCCGTCGACCGAGGCAACGTCGACGCCGGCCCGGCGGGCGAGAGAGGTCGCCTCGCGGTGGTCGCGTGCGACGTGGTGGTCTTCCTCGAGCATCCGGATCGCCGTCCAGTCCGAGAACACCGCGCCCGAAAAGCCCAGTTCGCCACGCAAGAGGTCGCCGAGCAGCCCCTCGGACGCGTGGGCGGGGTCGGCCCCGACGGCGTTGTAGCAGGGCATCATCACGGCGGGATCGGCCTCGATCACGTCCTCGAACGGCGGGAGGAATCGCCGCCGGAGCGTCGTCTCGCTCACGTCGACCGGCGCGGCGTCCTCGCCGCCGGTTGGCTGGCCGTAGGCCGGGAAGTGTTTGACACAGGCCGCGACACCCCCGGCGAGGTCGCTCTCCTCGCGAGGGCCCGCGCTCTGGAGGCCCTCGACTTTCGCGCGGGCGAACGCCCCGGCCAGTGCGGGCGTCTCGCCGAACGTCTCGAAGGCCCGGCCCCAGCGCTGGTCCGCGGCGATGTCGGCGGTCGGACTGTACGCGATCGACGCACCGGTCGCGCGGCACTCGCTGGCCGTCACGTCGGCCCCCGAACGCGCCAGGTCCGGCCGACGGGTCGCGCCCATGCCGAGGCCGTGGGGCAGGACGGTCGTGCCGGCGACGTAGGCGTGACCGTGGACCGCATCGACGGGGATCAGGAGGGGGATGCCCAGCCGGGTCTCCTCGATGGCGACCTGCTGGAGGCGATTCGCGAGTTCGGCGGCGGCGACGGGATCGGTCGTGTCGGCCGCCGAGACGCCGAAGGGCACCGCCGAGCCCAGGTCGTACTCCCGGATCTCCCGGGCCACGTCCTCGGGCCCCTTGTGGGTCCACATCGTGCCGACGTAGGTCCCCGCGAGTTGACCGACCTTCTCGCGGACCATCATCTGGTCGCGAAGGTCGGCAACGCGCTCGGAGATCGGTCGGGACGAGTCGGGCTCGGGCTGATCGTTCATATGATATCGAACGGGAGATCGCAGTAAAGCGTTCTCAAATATCGGCGTCGCACGGCGGGACGTTGACAGTCGGGATGGTCGATCAGGCCGATTCGACGGTGTGTTCGAGCGTGCCGACACCCTCGATTTCGACTTCGACGCGGTCGCCATCGGCGAGCGGGCCCACACCCGCGGGTGTTCCGGTCGCGATCACATCGCCCGGTTCGAGGGTCATGTACGCGGTGATCTCCTCGATCAGTTCGGGGATCGAGAAGATGAACTCCGCCCGGGACGATTGCTGTCGCAGATCACCGTTGACTCGGCACTCGACGGTCGCGTCCGCGGGCACCTGATCGGGCGTGGCGATCAGCGGTCCGAGCGGGGCCGCCCCGTCGAAGGCTTTCGCTCGCACCCAGTTTTGCTCGCGCTCTTGATCGTCGCGATTCGAGAGATCGTTCATGCAGGTAAACCCCGCGACGACATTGTCTGCGTGCTCGAGATCGACGTTCCTGCAGCGCTGACCGATAACGACCGCGATTTCGGCCTCGTAATCGATGCGTTTCCCCGCGGGGAGTGTCACGGTCGCGCCGTGGCCACGGATCGTGTTCGGCGTCTTCAAAAAGAGTTTGGGCCGGTCCGGGACCGCTTTCCCGCGCTCGTCGGCGTGATCGCGGTAGTTCAGTCCCACACAGACGATCTTCGTCGGGTGTGAGGGCGGCAGGACCTCGACCTCGTCGAGTCGGTACGTGTCGTCCTCGAAACTCGTGTCGCCGACGGGATCGGCAGCACTCGTCACGCCCGGGTCGCCGTCGATCGTCGTCCACCGACCCCCTCGGACGTTCCCCGCGTCGTCCCGGAACCGGACCCGCTTCATGGCCGTCTATCCCGTGCGTTCGGGCATAAACATTGTTGAACTGTGTCGCGGGGGACACGTGGGCGTCGCGGGGCCCCACGTGGTCGTCGGTCGATGGGTGGGGGGCTGAAGAGTGACCGTCGTCCGACTGCGTGTGGTCACCACTTTAGTCGCCACCGATCCGAGGACCCGTATGGACGAGTGTCCGTACTGTGGCCATCCGCTCGATGCGGATGCGGGCTTTTGCACCCGGTGTGGAGAACGAGATCGCACGGACGCCGACCACGATCGCGGCTGGCTACATCCGGTCAGCCACCAGTATGTCGAGGGTGTCGCCCACGGCGCCCGACGCGTCGATCCCGGGGCCTCACCGACCGAGCAGTTTCGCGGCGACCTCGAAGCGGCACTCGCCGACCTGGCGGCGCTCGACGGTCTTCGCGACGAACGCGGGGCGCTCGCCCCGACCGATCCCGCGGGCGCGCTCGCGGCCGCTCGCGAGGCCGACCGGCCGGAGGATCTCGATCCAGCGATCCGGGGCCTGCTGGTCGCGATCGACTGGCTGGCCGACATCGACGGGCCGGTCGCCGACGACCTGCTGGCTCAGGCCCGCCGGCTCTCGGAGTGAACGGCGCGGCGCTCGCCCGCGTCGGCGCTGGCCTGGATCGTATCGAGGACGCGCTGGACGGCCAGTCCGGCCGCGAAGTCCGGATCGAAGGCCCCGCCCTCGGCAACGGCCGCCAGAAAGGCGGCATTCTCGGCGACGAACGTGTGATCCCAGCCGAGCACGTGGCCCGGCGGCCACCAGCGTTCGCCACCCGGGGCCGAAGGTCCGGTCACGTCGAGTCGGCGCACTCCGACCGCGTCGGCATCGACCACCTCGAGTTCGTTCAGCCGGGGCAACGAGAACCGGATCGCGCCGTCCGATCCGACCACCTCGATCGCGAGGTCGTTCGCCCGACCGGGTTCGACCCGCGAGCACTCGATCTGCCCGGTCGCGCCGTCGCAAAACTCCAGGCGGGCGCTCGCGTGGTCGTCGACGGTCACGGGACGCTCGTCGCCATCGGGGGCGGGTCGTTCGTCGACGAACCGGGTCGTCTCGGCGGTAACCGCCTCGATGTCGCCGACGAGCCACCGCGCGAGATCGATCACGTGCGCGCCGAGATCACCGAGCGCGCCGGACCCTGCGCGCTCGACCGAACACCGCCACGACCACGGCGCCTCGGGATCGACCAGCCAGTCCTGGAGGTATCGCCCGCGAAACCGTCTGACCGTCCCGATCGCCCCCGATTCGATCAGATCGTGAGCCCGTCGGAGTGCGGGCACCCACCGGTAGTTGAAGCCCGTCGCAGTCACCGCGTCGGCGTGCTCGGCGGCCGCGACCATCCGCTCGGCTTCCACCCCGTCGCGGGCCAGGGGCTTCTCGCAGAGCACGTCACAGCCCGCCTCGAGCGCGGCGATCGAGGCGTCGGCGTGCACGTCGTTCGGCCCGAGAGTGTAGAACACCTCACACGCGGCGACGGCCTCCTCCAGGTCGGTCGTTGCGCGGTCGAATCCCAGGCGCTCGCGGGCCGCCTCGGTTCGATCCTCGTCGCGGCCCAGCAGAATCGTTCGGTCGACTCGCCGGTCGTCGGTCAGCGCCAGTCGCGCCAGGGCGTGAGCGTGAGCCCGACCCATGAATCCGGCCCCGAGAAATCCAGCGGTGATGGACACACCGGCAGGTCACGCGACTGGCCAATAGACCTTCCGGACCCGTCGACTTCGAGGGAGCGTCAGATCTAGGTGCCCGGAGCCACGATTGCCGAGATCACAGATCGACGTACTGGTCTTCCCACTCTCGTCGGGCCTCGATCTCGCGATTGCCGCGTCGGGTGAGACTGTAGTAGTTGGTCCGCCGGTCGCGTTGCCCTTTCTCGACGAGGCCCTTGTCCACGAGGGTATCGAGATTGGGATAGAGCCGACCGTGGTGAATCTCCTTCTCGTAGTAGCCCTCGAGTTCCTCCTTGATCGCCAGTCCGTGTGGTTCGTCCTTTCCCGCGATGGTGTACAGCAGGTCGCGCTGAAATCCTGTCAGGTCGTACATCGGTTATGTCCACCTGACGTTTGTTCGCCGGATAGTATAAATATGTCGAAGTTTCGTGGTCCTGCCGGTTGGCCCTGTTTTAACGACCGAATCGGTCGCTCGAATCGAGTAGGATAATACGACTGATCTGACTGCCGGCCAGGGGTATCGCCTTGAATGTCAGATCGATGTCCCGACACATACTCCAGGAGCGTCCCATTGCCCGATTTGGGATCCATTTCGTCGAACGAAAAGCACGCCACGGAGGAAACTCCGTGGACGCGTGCCGCCCTGAGTTGGTCCCCGCTGACGCTTCGGCCCTCCAGACGAAGCGCCGGCCGAGGTTTCAATCTGGAAATGGTTAAATCTATCGCCTCCCGCAGACGGAACCCTGAAAGTGTCGCCAGCACTCCTCACGCGTACACGATGGTTTCCCTCCGCCGTCGCAGTGCTGGCTGGATCGCGAATCGATCGGTGGTCCCGGATTCGGTCCGGGCGGCGGCGGGATATGCGGCCGCGACCGGCGATCTCGACGTGGGTAGTTTGCGACTCAAACGGCTCGTCGATCGGCGAACGGACCGCATGGTCGCGGACGCGTTCATGGTGGCGGAATCGGCCATCGCCGAAGAGTTCGATGTCGCTCCCGACACCGTGGCGTTCGAGTACGATACCAAACTCCTGCTTCCTGCGCAACTCACGCTCGGTCGGGTCTATCGACTGGCGCGCGAGCGAGCGCGTGACGATTCTGGCGACGACCCGGTCGACAGCGGGCCCTGGGCCGAGGACCCGCCGCCGGAGCGGTGGGCGGTCGATACCTTCAGGGTTTCCTCGGAGGAACTGGATCCGGATCGACTGGTCGCTCGCGGCGAGCGCGTGACCCGTCTGGTGGTGCAGGCACTCCTCGATGGCGACATGCGGGATGCCATCAACGACCGGGAGTTCGAGGACTTCGAGGTGACCGTCGCGGACCGGTCGGTCGATCCCGAACGGGCCGCTCGGTCGGCCCAGTCGGCTCTCGCGGCGGATCTCGAAACACAGTTCGAGTGTCTCCCGTCGGTGATCGTGGACACCTATCGGGACGCGGTAGCCTATAGCGAGGCCCACCAGCGCCGCGATCGCGTTTTCCGGGCCCACTACCGCGCGGCCGATCGCGGCAGTGGTGAGGCACGCCGTGCGATCGAGCGCGACTACCGGGAGGGGCCCGATCCCGATCGGGAATTCCTCCGCGAAAGCCCCGATCTCCCCTATATTCGCAGTCAGTACGCCCGGGTCGGCGTGATCTACGAGGCCATGATCTCGCTGTACCGGGCGGCGGGCATCCCGATCTCGGACGCGTTCGAGCGCGCGATCGTGTTCGCGATCGTGGGGGCCCAGATCTGGCTCGACGACCTCGACGATTATCGCGACGACCGGGCCGAGGGCCAGCTGACGCCGGTAACTGCCGAGTACGTCCTCCGTGAGACCGACCGCGAGGCCTGTCGTGCTGTCATCGACGTGGTGAATACGTATCTCGACGAGGCCCGCACGCACGCACGGGTCGCGGGATCGCCTCTGACCGGGATCGCGATCGAGTACATCCAGCGCCGGGGCGACCCCTCGGTTCTCCCGGGGTACGAGGCGCTCGATCAGTAGCGACTGCGACGCCGCTGGACGTACATCACGACGATCACGATCCCGGCGAGGAGACCCACTCCGATCGCCCCTTCGAGGAGCGGCAGTCCCGACTCTTCGCGGTCGGCCACCTGGACCGCGACCGAATAGGTATCGGAGAGTTTCGTCTCGCCGTCGGGGGTTTCGAACTCGAAATCCACCGACATCGGGTAGGCCTTCGGGAGGGCCCCGCTGGCGGCGATGCCGAAGGTCAACTCGGCCGTCTCGCCGGGGTCGAGAGCCGGGACGTACGCGCGCTTGTCGGTCGTGGAGATGGGGCTGTCGGCGAACAACTGCGCGGAGACATCCCGCACGGTGTCCGATCCGGTGTTCGTCACGGCGAGAGCCAGACGGGCCGATCCACCCTGTTCGACACTGGCGTTGATCGCTTCGACGGCGAACTGCTCGGTGGCCCCCTCGACCGGGACGCGAATATCGATCGATTGACCGGACCGCTGTGTGCCGTCGACGGTCCGGAAGGTGGGCCGCAGCGTGAACTGCCGGTGGCCGGCGCCCCCGTCCTCGCTCACCTCGATCTGGAACGAGAATGGCGTTCGCTCACCGGGTGCCAGCGTGCCCACCGCAGCGGTCGCATCGATCGGTGTCATCGTCGGTGATTCGATCGGTAGCGCAAGTTGGAGATTGTCGACCCGCTGGTCGCCGGTATTCGTAATGACGCCGCTGATCGTTCCCTCCTCGCCGACGGTGAGCGAACTCGTCACGTTGTCGACGGCGAACCGCCGATCCGGCGTGACCTGGACGGGGATCGACAGTCGATCGGAACGGCCCGGGATGCCGTTTTCGTCCTCGTCGCTGACTCGACCGGTCAGGGCAGCGGTCCCGTTCGTATCGCTCGGGGCTGCCAACGTCACGTTGACATCCTCCCCGCCCTGCTCGCGCCCATTCGGGCGCTCGCTGAGGACGGGGATTCCCGACCGCAGTTGGGATATTACGGTTCGCGGTTAGCAACCTGTTCTCGCGGGGCGAAACGGCCCTCGCTACGGTCGAACAGGCGAACCGCTGGCTGTGCCAACCAGCCGTTATCCCTATCCTGTGGAGGATTCGGGAGTACCTTTTGTCGGATATTCTCGGCCCCGTTACTGTCAGCGTTGGCGACCAGCCCACACTCCTCACAGACGTACAGCCCACGTTCGACGCGCTGGCTGTCGGCGGTTCGACCGCACGCCGAACACGACTTCGACGTGTCTCGCTCGGAGACGAGGTCGACCTCGATCCCCCGTTGTTCGGCCTTGTACGTGAGCATCGACGTGAGGCGGT
>JBDGTN010000144.1:34856-42684 GCA_042216835.1 Halococcoides sp. | reverse complement strand
GTGACGCCGACGAACGCCCCGACGCTTTTGGTTACACCGCGCGACCACCAGACATGGACACCCGACCGCTCGGGGAGACCGGCCAGGAGAGTTCGATTCTCACATTCGGGGCGATCGCACTGGACCCCCTCGACCAGCCGTCGGCGACCGCGATGGTCGAGGAGGTACTCGACGCCGGCGTCAACCATTTCGACGTGGCACCGACCTACGGAACGGCCGAGTCGAAACTCGCGCCCGCGCTCGCGGATCATCGCGACGAGGTCTTTCTCGCGGCGAAGACCCAGGAGCGCACCTACAACGGCTTCTGGGGCGAACTCCACGTCACGCTCGATCGTCTCGGCGTCGACGCGCTGGATCTCTTCCAGTTCCACGCAGTCACCAACGATCGCGAACTCGACGCGATCACGGGCGGGTACTCCCCGGAGATGGCCCAGGAGGGTCACGACCCGGGCGCGCTCGCTGCCGCTCGCGATGCGAAAGCCAAGGGCCTGATCGACAATTTCGGGCTAACCAGTCACGGCGATCCGAGCGTGATCCATCGTGCGCTCTCGCGGATGCCCGGCCTCGATACCGTCATGTTCCCGCTGAATCCCACCCTCGACGCCCGCCGGGGCCCCCAGTATGACTACCGGTCGGTGCTCAAGCGCGCCCGGCGGTCAGGCATCGGCACGATCGGGATCAAGGCGTTCGCGAAAGGACCCTGGAAGTCCGATCTCAAGAAATCCGAGCGGCCGTATACCACCTGGTACGAACCCTACGACGACCCCGACGAGATCGCAGACAATCTGCGCTACACGCTCACCGACGGGCCAGATACGATCGTCAACGCGGGCGACCCCGACCTCGTCGAACCGATCGTGGAGGCCGCCCGCGCGTTCGAACCGATGGCCGACGACGAACGCGAAGCCCTCCGGAAGCGCCGCGTCGATGACGAGTCGCCCGTGCCGAAACCCTACTAGTCGGCCGAATCGAACGCGGCACCGTCAGATCACGTTGTCGCGATGATCCGGAAGAACGCGGCGTACGCCGGGATGACGAGCAACCCGCTGATCGTCGAGGTCACCGCAGAGAGACCCATCAGTCCCCCGATCTCGACGATACCGAGGCTGGCGTAGGGATTTATGGTCTGGCTCGACCCGGCGGTCGCCATCTTCGCCGGGAACATGGCCCCGAAGTCGATGGTGACGATCATCGCACCCATGGCAATGGCCGTGACGACCAGACCGAGTGCGAAGACCGTCAGATCGAACCCGAGCGTCGGGAGGAGATTCTGCGACAAGAGCCGCCACCCACGTTTGCCAGCATCGATGAAGTCGTGATCCTCGAACACGATCGCCCCGGGAATGAACTGGAAGAGCGCATATGGCAGGAGCATCACAACCATGGTTACGATCGCGAGCAGGGCAAAGACGACCAGGATGATAAGACCGATCCCCG
Source organism: Halococcoides sp. (assembly GCA_042216835.1). Taxonomy (GTDB): domain Archaea; phylum Halobacteriota; class Halobacteria; order Halobacteriales; family Haloarculaceae; genus Halococcoides. Next base: position 41,247 of record JBDGTN010000144.1, on the reverse strand, counting down.
CCATGGCGCCACCTGTGCCGCTGGCGGAACTGGCCCCCATCATGCCGATGATGAGCACGATCATGACGATCCACATGAGGATCATCGTCACGATCGTCAGGGCGATGACCACACCGACGAAGAGGATCCCCCAGCCCAGCAGCTGGAGGTAGTTCGACCGCGCCTCCGAGAGGAAGTCGCCGAGGTCTGCGCGGCCGTCCAGGGCCTCCCAGGCCATCCCGAACAGGCCGCCCATGATGGCGGGCCCGACGAACAGAAAGACGGGCCACAGGGTCATCGACACGACGTTCCCGATCAGCGGGTTCTCGAGGGCTGCCATGATCCCCATCGGAACGTACCCCAGGACGGCGTTGACGATTCCGACGGCGGCGATCACACCCACGAGGGCTGGCGAGCGGCGGAGCGCTCCGAGTCCGCGACGATAGGCAGCGATCGGTCGCATATCGAGCGGTCGAGTGGCGTCTGGTTAATGTTTCTGATCGGCGAATCGATCGACTGCGAGGGCGGTCGGCAACCTGGTCAAATTGCGACACCCGTTTTCGGTCACGACCACGAGATCCTCGACTCGGACGCCACCGACCGACGGGTCGTAGATCCCGGGTTCGACCGTGACGACCTGGCCCGCGTCGAGCGTGCCAGCGTCGGTCCCGAGTCGCGGGGCCTCGTGGACCGCCAGGCCGACGCCGTGGCCGGTGCTGTGGGTGAACCCGGTTTCGGTCTCGGGATCGGTCCGGAGCGTCGGGATGCCGGCGGACTCGACGACTGCGCTCGCGGCGTCGTGGACGCTCTCGCCGGACACGCCCGGTTCGATCGCGTCGATCGCCGCTCGGCGGGCCTCGTCGACGATGCGATGCCACTCCGCGATCCGGTCGCTGGCCTCGCCGGAGACGACCGTCCGGGTGGTGTCAGCGTGGTAGTGGCTCGCATCGTCGCGCGGGAACACGTCGATCACGATCGGTTCGCCCGCCCGGAGCGGGCCCGACCCGCGCTCGTGTGGGTCGCCGGCGTCGGCCCCACCGGCGACGATCGTATCGGTCGGCGTACAGCCCGCTCGAACGAGGGTGCGGTGAATCGCCGACCGGACGCGCTCGCTGGTCAGCACGTCGCCATCGCGAACGAGTCGGCCCGACGCGTCGATGTCGGCCTCGCGAATCGTCGCCACGCCCGCCTCGATCGCGCGTTCGGTGACGCGCTGGGCGCGCTCGATCGCCTCGCGTTCGTCGGGCCCCTTGATCGCGCGCTGGTCGGCGATGGGATCGACGCCGACGGTGAGGTCGATCCCCGCCGTGCGAAGTGCATCGGCGGTCGCGACCGGGAATCGCGGGCCGACCGCGACCGATGTGATCTCGCGCTGGTCGCAGACCGTCGCGAGTGCGGTCCCGCGATCGGCGTCCTCGCCAGCGACCGATTCGACGGTGTGGACCGCGCTCGCCCGCGACTCGCGACGCGCGCGAGCGAGTTCGAGGCCGCGATCGAAAAGGAGGATCACCGCCCCGTCGAACAGCGCGATGAAGGGGTCGGGCGCGTCGAAGTCGGTGAGATAGAACTGATCGGGATCATCGCCGTCGGCGTCGATAACGAGGGCGTCGACGCCGCACTCATCGAGTGCCGCTTCGAGCGCGTCCGGATCGAGGGGCATACGCCCGTGCGGGCCCGATCAGGCAAAGCGATAACGGTCGTCAGCGGGGCCCGGTGGACTTCGATCCGTCTATGTGTCGCGCGATCGATCACTGGGTGATGGCAGTTGGGAGTTACGGTGTGCTCGTCGTCGAGTGGTCGGTCCTCGTGGGCCTCGTCGGGGCACTCACCGTCGTTGCAATCGAGCGATGGACCGGGGGGACCCCCGAACTGTATCGAACGACTGGTAAGTGGTTGGTCGGCGCAGTCGGAGTCGGGGATATCGCGATCCTCCTGATCGGTATCATTTCGAATATAATTGTTCCGCGATCGCCGGTCGGGGTGACACTCGCCGTCCTCGCAGTGGGAGTGCTGCCAGTGGCCGCCACAGGGACGGGCTGGATTCTCGCGACTGCGTTCGTCCGTGATCACGGCATGACACCGAGACAGGTTCTGGCAGTTGCCGGGCGGGTCGCAGGGACAGACTACGCCATCATTGCGATCGCCGTCGTCGGATTCTTCGGCCTCGTTCTCCCGCTGATCGCCGGAGCGAGCGGGATCGTCCGGGTCATCTTGCCCAGCGTCGTTCTGGTCGGTGCCGGCCTTGGATATGCGATCGTCGAACCCTGGGTCATCAGGCTCAAATGTTCGACCACCACAGCCTCGCCGTCGGTCATCGCTTCGGTCGAGGACGCCGTCGAGGCAGTGCATCAGTCCACATACCACGTCCGGATGGTCGAGACTCACGGACAGTCCGTTCCCGAGGTGATGATCACCGGTCTGGGACCGACGACCCATCTATTCGTGTTCGAGGACCTTCGTGGTTCATCTGAAAGGCTCGAAACGGCAGTGGTGGGCGCTGCGGCGACGGACCGAACAGAATACCTCCTCTCAGATTCGATCAGGGAGCCACTCCTGTTTGGAAGCGTTCCTGTGGTGATGATCGAACCGCTCGGTGGCATTCTCGCTGCCGTCGCCGGTATTGGAGCGTCAATCGTTGCCTACCGGGCGATCTACCGTCGAGACGCGATCGCGAGCACCGTTATCGGTCCAGCAACACTCGTCGACCACATTGAGACCGTCAACGACGAACTCGATCGTCCCCTCGAGTGGCCGTGGTGGCGCGTTTGCTGCCGTGCTCAACCGGACCCTGCCAGTCGGATCGAGCGTCTGCGATCGATCGACGCGGACTGATGGCCACGATCGGTACCGCTTTCTCCATCGATCAGCCAGCACTCGGTATGCGACCGCTCATCCTTGCGGGAGTCCTCGCGTGGGCGCTTCTCGTGAGTCTCCTCACGGCAGGCCTCCGCTATCGCGCACGGGGTCGCTCCCAGGACGCACTCGTCCGACTTCGTATCCGGATGACGACTCTCGCCGGTGCGATCGGCGCACTGATCGCCATCGCGGGATCGCCTCTGAGTGACAGCGCGTCGGTCTGGCAATTCCTCGCTCCACCGATCGTCGGGATCGGTCTCCCGGCGATCGCCACGGGAACGGCCCAGGTTCTCGTCGCGGCCCACGACAGGGACACCGATGTCGAGGTTTCGACGGTTCTGCGATCGTGGACGCGGTATGTCGGTGGGATTTCACTCGTCCTCGGTGCCATCATCCTCCCCGTGGCCGTGGTGTTGTCGCGATTTCCACTGACCACCTCGCGTGTCAGCGTGGCTGTCCTGCTCGGATTGATTGCAGCAGGCAGCCTCCTTCTCGAAACCTGTGTGCCTATCTTCCACCGCGTGATGGTGTCGATCCGATCGGTCGAGCGAAGCGCGATCGCTGACGGACTCGCCGCCGTCGATCGATCGTCGCTTCCCGTTCGTGTCCAGGAGACTCGGGGGAACCCGCTCCAGCGGGCGTATTCTCGCGGCGTCGGGCCGACCGAGCGCCTCTATCTCACCGATAACGTGCTCGACCGGTCCGACGACATCGTGACGGCGACGGTCGCAATGGGCGCTGCACGGACGCGAGTCACCGCGCGACCAGCGGCTCTGGGTGCCCTCATCGGAACCATTGGGGCGGCGATGTCAACCGTGATGGGCGCGCCCATCGTTGCGCTCCTGGCGCTCGTGGTGGGTATCGGCGCCGCAATCTATCGCTGGCGGGCCGTGTTCCGCGCGGATCGGATCGCCGCCGACGCACTGGGTCGGGATGCGGTCATCGACGCGATTCGCGAGACGACGATCGGGAGCGATCGCTCTCTCGACTGGTCACGTCGGCGTGAACTCCTGCGAGTGACGCCATCGCCTGCCCGACGCGTCGATCGCCTCCAGCACGCGCCCCTGAGGGATTGAGCGGTCCAGATCGCTTCCGATCGCCCGCCGTGACCACTCGCCTGCGATCGGACCACTCACGGGCGATGGAGCACACAGGGTCGAGATGGTTGAGTCGTCCGGACGACGACGCCACTGCCCCCGGCCGAACTTTTGTAAGGGCGTGGCCCGTCGTGCGCCCGAACGCCGACGATGACCCACGCGATCAGGAGGTTCGACCCACTCGTATCACAGCCGTCACCGACGACGCCCGACACGGGCGATACGACCCTCGCGGCCACGGAGGCCGATCGATAATGGAGGGCCGGAACGCCGACTGGTGGCCCGACCAACTCGACCTCGATATTCTCGATCAGAACGCCCGCCCGGTTGGCCCCTATGACGAGGGCTTCGCGTATGGCGAGGCCTTCGCGGACCTCGACCTCGATGCGGTGAAAGCGGACCTGAAAGACCTGATGACGACCTCCCAGGACTGGTGGCCCGCCGACTTCGGCCACTATGGTCCCCTGTTCATCCGGATGGCCTGGCACAGCGCCGGCACCTACCGCACGACCGACGGTCGCGGCGGCGCGTCGGGCGGAACCCAGCGATTCCCGCCGCTGGATAGCTGGCCCGACAATGCCAATCTCGACAAGGCCCGTCGCCTGCTCTGGCCGATCAAGAAAAAATACGGCCAGAAGCTCTCGTGGGCGGATCTGATCGTCCTCGCGGGGAACTGCGCGCTCGACTCGATGGGCGTCGAGACGCTGGGCTTTGCGGGCGGACGCGCGGACGACTTCACCCCCGATCGGGGGGCCGACTGGGGGCCCGAAGCGGAGTTCGAGGCCCCACAGGCCGAGCGCCGCGACGAGGCGGGAAATCTGGAAGATCCCGTGGGAGCGAGCGTGATGGGCCTGATCTACGTCGATCCAGAGGGCCCCGACGGCGAACCCGACCCCGAACAGTCCGCCGCGAACATCCGCGAGTCCTTTGCCCGGATGGCGATGAACGACGAGGAGACTGTCGCGCTGATCGCCGGGGGACACACCTTCGGCAAATCCCACGGCGCGGCCGATGTCGATCTGGGTCCCGAGCCGACCGCTGCACCGATCGAGGAGCAGGGCCTTGGCTGGGAGAACCCCCACGGATCGGGAATGGGGCCCGATACCATCACCAGCGGCATCGAGGGCGCCTGGAACGAGTGGCCGACGATGTGGGACACCTCGTATCTGGACAACCTACTCGACTACGAGTGGGCAGTCACCGAGGGCCCGGGCGGTGCCGTCCAGTGGGAACCAGTCGACGAGGCCGCCCAGGACACCGTCCCCGACGCCCACGACCCCACCGAGAAACACGCGCCGATGATGATGACGACGGACATCGCGCTCAAGCGCGATCCCGACTATCGAGCCATCGTCGAGCGGTATCGGGACAATCCCGACGAGTTCCAGATGGCGTTCGCCCGCGCGTGGTACAAGCTGATTCACCGCGACATGGGCCCGCCCGAGCGATTCCGCGGACCGGACGTGCCCGACGAGACGTTCGTCTGGCAGGACCCGGTCCCCGAGGCCGATTACGAGACCATCGGCGCCGGCGAAATCGACGAGTTGAAATCGAGGCTCCTGGACTCGGACTGTTCGATCGCACAACTGGTCAAAACGGCCTGGGCGTCGGCCGCAACCTACCGCGACAGCGACAAGCGCGGCGGCGCGAACGGTGCCCGGATTCGCCTCGAACCGCAGCGGAGCTGGCCGGTGAACGACCCCGACGAACTCGAGGGAGTGCTCGATACCCTCGAAGGCATTCAATCGGCGTTCAACGATTCGCGCTCGGACGAGGTGCGGGTCTCGATGGCCGATCTGATCGTCCTCGGCGGGGCTGCAGCCGTCGAACGGGCGGCGGCCGACGCCGGCCACGACGTGACGGTTCCCTTCGAGCCCGGTCGAACCGACGCCAGCCAGGAGCAGACCGATGTCGAGTCGTTCGAGGCGCTCGAACGCGACTGCTGGGGCTTCCGAAACTACGTCGGTGACACCGATCGGCGAGCGGAAGAATCGCTGGTCGATCACGCCGACCTGCTGGATCTGACCGCCTCGGAGATGACGGTCCTGGTCGGCGGGCTGCGTGCGCTCGGGGCGACCGCTGGCGACGCCACTCACGGCGTGTTCACCGATCGGCCGGGGACGCTGACCACCGACTTTTTCGAGACGATCCTGGATATGGATATCGAGTGGGAGTCAGCCGACGACCGGCCGGGCATCTACGAGGGTCGACACCGCGAGACGGGCGAGGTGGAGTGGACGGCCACGCGCGTGGATCTGATCGTCGGGTCGAATGCCAGACTCCGCGCCATCGCCCAGGTGTATGGAGCCGACGACGGCGACGAGCAGTTCGTCAGCGACTTCGTCGACGCCTGGAGCGAAGTCATGCAGCGCGATCGATTCGACCTTCACTGAGAATCGTTCGATCGATCGGTGTAATAGATCCCTCCGATTCGATCCCTCCAATTCTATCCCTCCGAT
>JBDGTN010000144.1:23984-34756 GCA_042216835.1 Halococcoides sp. | reverse complement strand
ATCCCTCCAATTCTATCCCTCCGATGCGACCGACTCACTCCAGGGCGGCGCGGATTCGCTGGCCGGTTGCCAGCCCCGACCGGAGCGCTGCGCGGGTTCGTCCCACGCCCTCGACCCAGTCGCCGGCCAGCCCGAGGTCGAACTCCTCGGCACGATCGATGAGCGAGTCGCCCGGTCCCCGACCCGGGAGGGCCGACCCCCACCGCTGGTATTCGAACCAATCGTACGACCGGAGCGCGTCGTCGTCGAGCAAGTCGGCCGCGCGGTCGGCGGCGGCATCGGCCGCGTCCGCGGGCGCTATCGTGTGGTGGGTCGTGGCCCACGCCGGGCCGAACTGGACGACGAGGACGGACTCGCCAGCGGGGACGTGACCGGGCTTGCAGCCCTCGCGAGCGATCCAGGCCACGTCGTAGACCGATTCCAGACTGACCAGGCCGAAGTAGGGCCGCTCGATCTCGAACGGATAGTGAAGGGCAACGGTATCCATCGTCCGATACGGAATCGAATCCGCGAGATCCGCCAGATAGGTCCGGAAGTCGGCGTCCCAGTCGGCCGATCGGAGGAGCGATCGGGTTGCCGTCGCGGGCGTCGCGAGGACGAGTACCTCTGAGTCGTGGGTGCCGTGTGCGGTCTCGATCCGCCAGTGGCCATCGGTCCGACCGATTCGCTCGACCGGACAGTGGTCGGTCACGGTCGCACTCGCATCTTCGAACAGTTCGGCGACGATCCGGTCGATTCCCTCGCTCGCAGAGTACCGCGGTGGCTGATCGGGCCCCGGTTCGAGGTCGCCGGCCGCGTCGAACTGCCAGATCGGCGGGTCGATCGGATCGAGACCATCGACGGCCTCGTCGAGCATCTCGCGCTGGTCCTCGTCGACCTCCAGATAGCTCGCACCGGTGTCGATTCGACAGTCATCCTGCTCCAGACTCGCCATGCGCCCGCCGATGCTGGCCGCCTCGAACACCTCGACCGACGCGGTCTCGCCGAGCGATTGGGCAACGCCAGCGCCGGCAATGCCTCCACCGACGATGCAGACCCGGTCCATCGTGGGCCTGATCGACCGCCCGTGTGATAAAGGTGATCGCAGGACTTCGGACAGGCCAGCGAATCGACCGTGACTGGCCGGCGTCGGTCAGGTCACTTCGCCTTTCCCGGTGACCCACCAGTCGGAGACGGCACGGGCATAGGTGGTCCAGACGGCCGTCAACGTCGCCCGACGATCGGCCTCGGCGGCGACGACCACCTGATTGCAGTCCGGACACTCGACGGTCTCCGGGCTCGGGCCCTCGGCGTGAACCCACCCCTCGGGAAACGGAATCCCCCGACCACAGGCCGGACAGAACAGCATCGCCTTTCGGCTGCGAGGATCGGTGCCCGCAGGATTCATCGGGGGGTTCATCGCCATCGAATAGGTGAACCACGGTGAAAAGTAGTTCGCCGCTTCCGACCGGGTCACGGGGAAAGCTCCTCGGAGAGATCGTCGCCACTCACTTCGACGGCACGCTCACAGAGCCAGGAGCCATCGAGCAGTTTCACTCCGCGCTCGTTCGCGACGGCGACGATCGGTGCTTCGACGGGGGCCGCCGTCGCAATGGCAACGATATCGACCGATGTCTCCGGTCCGGGGAGATCCGCGAGATCCACGATCCGGTCCCGTTCGGGTCGATCGAGCGACACCACGATCCCCAGTCGTTCGGGCAGCGGCCGGCGTTTCTCGACGATCAGATCGAACGGACGGTGAGTGTCGTCCTCGACTGTCCAACCCAGGCCCTCCCATATCGTCGCCACTACCTGGGTGAACGTGTCGGCATCGAGGTCGGCGATGCGATCGAGGCAGTCGTCTCGATCGACCGCCGACGCCGCGGTCGACTCGGGAGACTCCTCAGACGCGGATACGGAGTCCGCCCCCTCCTCCTCGACCGGCGTAATGTCCGCTTTCACGGCGGGTTCGAACGCCTCGCGGTCTCCGACAGTGCCCTCGCTCGTGGCCGCGATGCTGATCTGGTCGTCGATTTCCGACAGGCGTCGTTCGATCTCCTCGACGCGCTCGTCGAACCCCTCGATCCGGTCCGGTGCGAACTCGCGACCCTTCTCGATGGCCGATTCGAGGTAGTTCCGGGCGGCATCGTATCGGTCGTGAGCGCGGACGTGGGCGCCCACGTCGACGGCCGCCTCGGCCTCCTCGACGGCGTCGGTCGCCGCTCGATCGTACGCCGAGAGCAGTTCGTCCACGATCGTTTCGAGACGCTCCCGGGCCCGATCGTGATCGACGGCGAAGCGTTTCTCGTCACGACCCCAGTCGAGTTCCAGCAGCGTCTGATACCGTTCGAGCGTGCGTTCCCACCTGACGATGGCCGTCTCGGGATCGCTCGCCTCGGTCGCGCGTTTGTACAGCGTCTGTGCCCCGTCGATCGGGGCGGTCGAGAGCGCGTCGAGGTTCTCGTCGATCCGGCCGATGAGCGTCTCCAGGTACTCGACCTTCTCGGCGTCGTCGTTCCAGACATCGATCGCGCGTCTGAAGGCGGCCTTGGCGTCGGTATAGGCGTCGTAGGCTTCTTCGAAGTTGCCGTCCTGCCAGGTCCGCTCGGCCTCCTCGACGAGATGTGACCCGCGGGCAGCGCTGACCCGGCCGGTCGTCTCTCGACACCGCTGTTCGACCTCTTCGACGCGGTTCGCGAGGCCCTGGCCCCGGGCCGGACCGAAGGCATCGGCGATCTCGTGGGCGGTCTCCAGCGACTGCTCGACATCGTCGATGCTTGCGAGGGCTTCCTCGAAATCGCCGGAAAACTGGCTCTGGGAGGCGTCGACGAGTGCACTCCTGGCCGCTTCGAGTTGATCCTGGGCGCGACTCCAGCGCCAGGCCGCCTCGTCGAGATAGCTGACGAGTGCATCCAGATCGGCGTCAGTGGGATGGAATCGCCACCGTGTGCCGTCTTTGGTTTCGATCGTCACCGTCTGTCTGAACAGCGACTGGTCGGTACGGGTGTACTCCAGGTCGGACAGCCACACGGATTCGACCCAGTCGCCGTCCTCGCCGCCGCCGACCACGAAGAGAATTCGGCGATCGGTCACGACCACCACGGTCGAATACCCTCTGGCCGGCGTGATCGTCGTCGTCTCGTCGTCGGTGTCGCGGGTCACTCCCCGTCGCCCGTTCGAGAGGACGAACAGCGGGACCTCGTCGTCGTCGAGATAGGTGACGACGGGGTCGTCCCCCACGTACCCCCGTGTGAAAAAACCTCCACTCCCCGTCTCGGTCAGGAGTGGCGTTTCCCGGGCGTCGTGGGGTTCATTTTGCATTGCCAATACCGTGTATGTTCGCTCGCCGGTGTCTTGAGTATGCGGGACTGTTTCGGACTCATGAGGCATGATTTTATCGCACATTGCCAGTAAATAATGGTGGCGGCAGTCAATTGTGCCGGCCGAGTGTCCCCAGACAGAATCCGGTGGGTCGGCGTCGAGAATGCCTTCGAAAGCGGTCAGCCCCACCGTCGATTGATCGTGGAAGTGACCACTTTGTCGGCCATCGATCGGCCGACTGCCTTGGACCGAGTCGTCCTCAGGACTCGAACGGATCGATGGTCCGATCTCTCGAAACGATCGATCGGTCGACGACGGGACCTGTGGTCCGACGACCCGGGGTCTGGCTGGCGGGATCGTTGCCGGCGACCAGACCGTTAACGGGGTGGCCCCACGACGGCCTCCATGAGCGATCCTCTCGCCCGGAATCGACTCGATGACGCGGAAAGTCCGTACCTCCGCCAGCACGCCGACAACCCGGTGCACTGGCAGCCGTGGGACGAATCGGCGCGTGCGGCGGCCCGCGAGCGCGACCGGCCGCTGTTCGTGTCGATCGGATATTCGGCCTGTCACTGGTGTCACGTCATGGCCGAGGAGAGTTTCGACCACGCCGGGGTCGCCGAGCGATTGAACGAGGCGTTCGTCCCGATCAAGGTTGATCGCGAACAGCGACCGGCGCTCGATCGGATCTATCAGACGATCGCGACCAGCGTCGTCGGTCAGGGCGGGTGGCCACTGTCGGTCTGGGCGACACCGGACGGCCGACCGTTTCATCTCGCCACCTACGTCCCGCTGGAGTCACGCGGCCGATCACCTGGATTCCTCGACCTGCTCGACCGACTCGAAGAGGCCTGGGCGACCGATCGCGAGTCGATCGAGTCCCGGGCCGATCGCTTCAGTGAGGCCGCGACGGTGGCCCTCGGGCAGACCGAACGCGCCGAGCGCCACCCTTCTGCGGCCACCCGGTCGTCCGACGACACGCCAGCGACCGGAGCCAGCCCACCGACCGAATCACTGCGAGCGGCGGCCGATGCCGCCGTCTCGATCGCCGATCGCGAGCATGGGGGATTCGGCGAGGCCCCGAAGTTCCCCCAGCCGCGACGGATCCGGCTGTGCTATCGGGCCGCTCTCCGAACGGGCGAGACGACCTATCGCGATATCGCGACCGAGACACTCGACGCGCTGCTCGCGGGCGGCATCTACGATCACGTCGGTGGTGGCTTTCACCGGTACGCGACCGATCGGGAGTGGACGGTGCCGCATTTCGAGAAGATGGCCTACGACAACGCCGAAATTCCCCGCGCTCTCGTGACGGGCTATCGCGTCACGGGTCGCGAGCGGTTCGCCGCAGGCGTCCGCGAGACGATCGACTTTCTCGATCGAGAGCTCCGTCACGAGGACGGCACCTACTACAGTTCGCTATCGGCCAGGAGCGAGGGCGACGAGGGCGCATTTTACACCTGGACGCCCGCGGAGATCGATCGGGCGCTCGACGACAAGCAGGCCGCGATCGTCCGCACTCGATTCGGCATCGACGGCCAGGGCGAGGCCGGGACGGTGCTCGCCCGGCGACAGTCGATCGACGATCTCGCGGCCGAGTTCGATCGTGACCCATCAGCCATCCGAACGGCGATCGATCGCGGCCTCGCGTCGCTCCGAGCGGTCCGCGAGGATCGCACCCGACCCGACCGCGACGACAAACGGCTGGCGGGTTGGAACGGCCTCCTCGTATCGATGCTCGCCGAGGCAGGCCTCGCGATCGATCCAACGTTCGCCGATCGAGCGGCCGAAGCGCTCTCGGCCGCTCGCGAGACGTTCGTCGATGGCGATCGCGTCTCCCGACGGGCGCGAGGGGACGCGGTGGGGCTGCCGGGAACGCTGACCGACTATGCCGCGCTCGGCCGGGCCGCTCTCGATGTCCACCAGGCGACCGGCAGCGTCGATTCGCTCGACCTCGCGATCGATCTCGGGACGGCGATCTGCGATCGATTCCACGAGGATGGACGGCTCTACCTCACCGCCGACGGATCGACGCCGATCGTCCGCCCCCAGGATCGCACCGATCGATCGACGCCGTCCGCGACGGGGCTCGCGGTCGACCTGCTGGCCGCACTCGACGGATTCCATCCGGAGGATCGGTTCGCGAACGTCCTCGAGTCGGTGCTGACGACACACGCCGATCGAATACGGGCCGATCCGCTCCAGCACGCGACACTCGTCCTGGCTGCCGATCGCGTCACTGCGGGTGGGACCGAACTCACGATCGCCGCCGATCGAATCCCAGCGGCCTGGCGCGATCGACTCGGCACCGCCGCGCTCCCAGCCCGGACGCTCACGCGCCGAGCACCCGACGCCGACGGACTCGCGACCGATCTCGACACGCTCGGCTATGAGGCGACACCGCCGATCTGGGCGGGCCGCGAGGCGCGCGACGGGCCGACGCTGTACGCCTGCCAGGATCGCACCTGTTCGGCGCCCCTCGACGATCCCGGGGCGGCCCTGGACTGGCTGGAATCGACGATCGATTAATCGAGCAACCGATCGGCCAGCCACGCCGCGATCGGTTCGCCCTCGTCCTCCACGTATCGAGCGTGTTCGGTCCCGCTGGCGTCGCGATCGGTGGGATCGGAACACGACTCGACGATCACGGTCGGAATCGCGTCGATCCCGTCGCGCTCGACCCGCGGGCCAGTTTTTTCGCCACCCGATCGCTCGACCGGGTAGACGTGCAGGCGCTCGTCGTCGAAACCGGCCGCGTCGAGGGCGGCCGCGAACGGCGGCAGGCGATCGCGACAGTCCGGACACCAGTCGCCACCCCAGACCCGGATCGCGATCGAATCGTCGAGCGATGCGAGTCGCGCCACCGCTTGCTCGGAGGGATCGCCGGCCGGACCCATCGAATCCAGTCGCATGGCACTGGCTCGGACATCGATCGAGGAAACGCTTCGGGTCGGCCCCGACTCACTCCGCACCCGTAGCGTCGTCGCCGCTCGATCCGTCGCCCATCGCTCCAGCAGACGAGTCGTCGGATGGCTCTTCGTCGGTCGATCCCTCGCTCGCCGCTTCCGTCTCCGAGTCGGTATTTGGCCCCTCATCGGCCGATCCAGCCGCTTCCGTCGCCGAGTCCAGGTCATCGACGAACATCTCACCCGGGACGGTGTGGCCATCACTGTCGCCGAAGCCGGCGCTGAGGACGCGTGTGAGCGCCTCCTCGACGGCCTCGTCACGCACTTCGTACCGATCCGGGTCGACCTCGATGACGAAGCCCGTCGTCACGTTCGGTGCGGTCGGCAAGAAGAGCACGTCCCGTCCGTCGGGCGTAGTTTCGCCGGTCGTGAACGCCGTCATGCGCATCCCGGGCCAGGTCTCGATCGACACTGGCGCCTGCAACGAGTCCGTCTCGGAGAAAGCGGTCTCGGCGGCGGTCTTCGAGGCGTTGTAGATCACGCGCAACCCCGGAAGACGGTTCATCGCATCGTCGAGGGCGCGTTCGAGAATCACGCCGACCGCGGTGCGCATCAGATACCCGACGGCAAAGACCAGCAAGACGAAGACCGCGATCGTCACCGCAACCCGGAGATAGGCCGGTTTGAGATCGATCGGGATCTTCTTGATCCGATTGTAAAACCAGGACAACACGAACAGCGTCACCAGAAGCGGCGTCAGCACAACGAGTCCGCTCGCAAAGTCCCGCTTCCAGGTCGAGGTCATCGACCCATTCTGGGCGGCCCACTCACATTAAGGGTTGGCGTTTGCAGTCACCGATCACGGATTGGCGGTCGTCGTTGCCGGGTCGGCGTAGGTGTGTCCGATGGCGAGACTCGTCGCGTTCACGCCCAGAAGCGTCAGAAAGACGGCCAACTCCGAAAGGCCGCCGACGCCGACGAGCAGCCACCCGATCTGGACGAAGGGGAGCGTGATCGCCAGCCAGAACGCCAGCGCACGGATCGTCGGGATCAGTCGCCGCAGGGTGATCGGTCCACGGGTCGATCGGGAGACGTGATCGCTCGGGTCGTCGATGGTCGAACTTGACATGAGTGGGGGCCTCGCGTGATTCATTCATGGGGCCTCCAGACCATATACCCGCGACAACCTTCGGATCGATTCGGGACTCTTCAGACAGTTCGCCGGGGGATCGAGACCTTTCAGGACGTTTTATCTGCGCTCGATAGGCCCTATAGCTGGCTCTCGATCCGTAACGTCTCGATCGGATCCGAACGCCCACGGTGGCCCTCTCCGCCCTCTCGATCGGAGTCGCTCCACCCATCCCCCTCCCGATCACAGTCGCTCCACCCATCCCCGTCCCGATCGCAGTCGCTCCCCGTGACACCGCCTCGATTGACCGTTCGATCCGGTCGATCGATCGACACCGAGTCGGTCGAAGCGTGGATTTATCCCTGCCGCGGGGATAGGGCCGCTATGCACGACTCCCAGCCAGAGTTCTCGCGCGCTCGCGATCGTCTGGAACCGGACCTGCCGCCGGTCCACGAACCGCGACTCGGATCGCTGCCCGACTCGGGAAGCGACGATGACGGCGATGTCGCCAAGACCGGGACGACGACCATCGGATTGACGACGGCCGACGGCGTCGTGATCGCGACCGATCGCCGCGCGAGCCTCGGCGGCCGGTTCGTCTCGAACAAACGCGTCCAGAAAGTCGAGCAGATCCATCCCTCGGCGGCGCTCACGCTCGTCGGATCGGTCGGTGGCGCACAGTCGTTCATCCGGACGCTCCGGGCAGAGGTCAACCTCTACGAGGCGCGTCGGGGCGAGAACATGTCGATGCAGGCGCTCTCGACGCTCGCGGGCAACTTCGCGCGCGGCGGGCCCTTCCTCGCGATCAATCCCATCCTCGGTGGGGTCGACGACGAGGGCAGTCACGTCTACTCGATCGATCCCGCGGGCGGCGTCATGGAAGACGAGTACACCGTCACGGGGTCGGGTCTGACGGTCGCGTACGGCACGCTCGAAGATCGATACGAACCCGGGATGGAGACCGACGATGCCGTCGCGGCCGCGGCCGCGAGCGTCCGGGCCGCCGCCGAGCGCGACACCGGGTCGGGCAACGGCCTGTTCATCGCGACGGTCGACGAATCCGACGTGGAGATCACCGCCTACGACGAGTACGAAGACGCTTTCTGATCGATTCGCGGTCGTGTGGCGCGACGCGTCGAATTTTTGTGCGGTCGGCCCGCCGACCCGCCATGGACCTCTTTGGCACTTCCGGAGTGCGGGGCCCGGTCGGCGAGACCCTCACGCTCGAGCGAGCGCTCGCGCTCGGGACGGCGGCCGGTCGGGACGGCGATCGATTCGTCCTCGGCCGCGACGGTCGGACGACCGGTCGAGCGATCGCCGATGCCGTGGCGGCAGGCCTCCAGCGCGCAGGAGCACGCGTCGAGCGGATCGGCATCGTCCCGACGCCGACTCTGGCATGGGCCTCGCGCGACCGACGCGGCATCATGGTCACCGCGAGTCACAACCCGCCGAGCGACAACGGTCTCAAGTGCTTTGTCGACGGCCACGAGTACGATCGAGCGGCCGAGCGACGCCTCGAAGCACGGCTGGACGACCCACCGTCGGGCGTCGATCCGCTCGCTTTCGGGGACAGCCGGCAGGGCGACCCGATCGAGGCCTATCGCGAGGCGATCGAGGGATTCGTCCGGGATAGCGTGGGCCCGATCGACGACCTCGCGGTCGCGGTCGACTGCGGGACGGGCGTCGCTGGCCTCGGGACACCCCAGGTGCTCGACCGCCTGGGGGCCGACGTGCTCGCCGTCGACGCGAACGTCGAGGGGACCTTTCCCGCACGGCAGAGCAAGCCCACCGCCGAGAGCCTCACCGACACCGCGGCCCTGATCGACCGGATCGACCGGATCGACTGCGGTATTGCCCACGACGGCGACGGGGATCGGACCGTCCTGCTCGACGGCGACGGATCGATCGTTCCCGCGGACACGGTGCTCGCGATCCTGGCCGGCCACTACGTCGACACGGGATCGGCCGACCTCGTGCTCACGACGCCCGATACCTCCGATCGGATCGACGAGCGCGTTCGGGACCTGGGCGGTCGTGTCGAGCGCACTGCGCTCGGAACGCTCCACGAGGAACTGACCGCCGAAGTCGCGTTCGCGGGTGAGCCCTGGAAGCACGTCCACCCGTCGCTGGGGCACTGGATAGACGGCATCGCGAGCGCGGCGCTCCTCGCCGCGCTGATCGATCGGGACGGCCTGGCCCCCCTGTGCGCTCCGATCACCGAACGGCCACAGGCCGAACTGTCGGTCGACTGCCCCGAGGATCGAAAAGCCGACGCGATGGACCGGTTGACCGATCGCCTTCCCGACGCGATCGATCACGAGGCCATCGACCTGGAGTACGGCATTCGCCTCGACCTCCCGGAGGGATGGCTGCTCGTCCGCCCGAGCGGGACCGAACCGAAACTCCGATGCTATCTGGAACATCCCGAGGCCGACCGACTGAGCGAACGCGTCCGGTCGATCCTCGATTCGGCCGTCGAGGCGGTCGAGTGATCGGGACATCGAAAGTGAGCCACCGGATCAGTCCATCGCGAGCGAGTTCTCGACTGATCGGCACTCGAACCGGGTGGTCGATCGTGGCCACCCGGCCACGCGATAGCCCCGCCCGGCGGGCTTACAACGACCGCCACGCACGGGCGGCGGTGATCGGCGAATCGATCGTCGAGAGCCAGCGGGCCGCTATCGCCTTCTTCAGCGTCCGCGCGGCGGGCCCGCCGAATGTCTCGACGGGGACCCCCATCACGTCGTGGGCGACGGCGTCGTCGCCGATCGAGACGACGGTTCCCTTGTCGTCGTAGGCCCACTCCGCGAGCGGTCGGCCCGCCATCGCCCGCACGATATTGTCGGCGACGGCCCCGCCGGCCCCCCACGCGGCCTCGGCGGTCGGCGGAATCGGTTCGCCGTCCGGCCCATCGATCGCGGCGGCGTCGCCAACGGCGAACACGCCATCGGCACTCGTCCGGAAGTCGCGCGCGGCGTGGACCCGGTAGCTGTTCGCGTCGACATCGAGATCGCTCTCGCGGAGGGCGTCCTGACCGCGAATGCCACCCGTCCAGACGAACACGTCCGCCGGCAGCGTCGTCCCGTCGTCGAGCGCGATCGTATCGGGGTCGACTCGATCGACGAACGCCCCCGTGCGGACCGACACGCCAGCCGATTCGAGTTCCGCCCGCAGTCGGCGGCCGAATTCGCGATCGCCGCCGGGATAGACGCGATCGAGGCCTTCGACGAGCGTCACGTCGATCGGAGCGCCGAGGCGATCGGCCAGGGCGGCGACCTCGCCGGCGGCCTGGATGCCCGAGAGGCCCGCTCCGCCGACGACGACCGCCGGGGGACCACTCTCGGCGGCCGGGTCGCCATCCTCGACCGCCGACCGGACGGCAGGGTCGCCATCCTCGACCGCCGACCGGACGGCGTCGTGAATCCCGCGGGCGTCGT
>JBDGTN010000144.1:16966-23884 GCA_042216835.1 Halococcoides sp. | reverse complement strand
GGGTCGCCATCCTCGACCGCCGACCGGACGGCGTCGTGAATCCCGCGGGCGTCGTCGAGACTCTTCAGCGTATGACCGTGTTCGAGCACGCCCGGGATGTCGTACGTGGCGGTCGTCGACCCGAGCGCAACGACGGCGTAATCGTACTCGATCGAGGGGCCGTCCGCACAGATCACGCGCCGTTCGTTGCTCTGGACAGCCTCGACGCGCGCCTCGCGGAACGTCGTCTCGGATCCGATGATCCGCTCGACGGGAATCGTGATCGACTCGGCGACCGCTGGATCGCGAATGCAACGGTGCACCTCGTGGAGGACGAGGTGATCGGCCGATTCGGAGACCCAGACGATCTCTGTATCGTCCGGCCGGACGGATTCCAGCCGATCGACGGCGGCAACCCCGGCGTACCCCGCGCCCAGTACGACCACCGTCGCAGTCATGGCACCGACTCGGGGACTGCCGCCTACAAAGGTGTTGGAACCCGGTTCCGTGGCCGATATTGCCGGAGTCAGTCGAGAAGACCGGCGAGACGGTTCCGAAACCGGCGTTTGGCGCCACCCGCGGCCTGACGGACGCTCAGGTGGAGTGGCGTTCGTCGGCCGTCGATTTCGGTGTCGCCCGCGGCGATGGCCGCGATGATCGACTCCGCGGTGGGGTCGGCATCGACGCGCGTGATCGCGCGCCCGACCATCTGATCCACGTGCGCGTCGCTCCCGGCGATCGCCGGAATGCCGTGTTCGCGAGCGAATCTGGCCGCGCGACGGTTGGCGAAGCCGGTCAGCAGCCGGGAGTTGTAGACTTCGATCGCATCCGCTCGCGCGAGTTCGGTCTTCGAGATATTGGCCATGACGCCGCTACGGGTCTTCTGGAACGGATGTGGGACGATAGCGATACCGCCAGCGTCGTGAATCCGGTCGACCGTGGCACCGAAGGGCCGCCCGGCCGGGATCGACTCGTCGATGCCATAGGCCAGGACGTGGCCCGCGGCGCTGGTGACCTCCATCGCCGGAATACCCACCAGATCGTAGGCCGGCGCTCGCTCGGCCGCGTCGAGACTCGACGCGAAGTGGTCGTGATCGGTGACGGCGAGGGCATCGAGACCGATCGCACTCGCTCGCTCCAGCAGCGCCGTCACGTCGTCGCGACCGTCATACGAGGCCGACGAGTGGGCGTGGCACTCGACCGAGAGCACGGTGGACGATTCTCGTGGGGGTCTCAAAAGCACCCCGATCGACGGCTCAGTCTGCGGAGAGGTCGGTCCCGGTCCGGAGCCGATCGGGGAGGTGACACTGCGGGTCGGGTGCGAACGGATCGTCATGGACGGCCACCGATCGGACCGGCGATCCGCCGCCACAGTACTCGAACATCGCACACTCCCGACAGCGCTCGGCGGCGTTGGCCTCCCGATCGCGGAGTCGTTCCAGGAGCGGATCGGGATCGTCCGCCCAGATCTCTCCGAAAGATCGCTCGCGGACGTTTCCGACGGTTGCCGACCGCCAGAACTGGTTGGGGTGGACCCGACCGCGATGGTCCACGTCGGCCACGCGGTCGCCGGTGGGATCGCCACCGTTGACCGCGAGGTACTCCCGGACGCGTTCGGCGTGGTCCGGGCCGAATTCCTCGCGAGTATACTCCAGAATGAGGCCGGCATCGGCGTAGTTGCCGACCAGCAGCGTCTCGATATCGAAGCCGCGTTCGTGGGCGTCGAGGGTCACGTCGAACACGCGCCGAACGACCTCGCGTCGCTCGATTGGCGTCAGATCGATCGACTGGAGCGCCGCGCCCCGGCCACCATAGGAGAGATGATAGATGCAAAATCGGTCGACCCCGCGGAGTTCGGCCACGTCGAGTAGCTCTTCGAGGTCGTCGACGTTGTGTTCGGTGACGGTAAATCGGATGCCGGTATCGAGACCGACCGACTGGCAGGCCTCGATGCCGTCCATGGCGGCGTCGAAAGAGCCCTCCTCGCCCCGGATCGCATCGTGCGTCGCGGGGAGGCCATCGATCGAGACGCCCGCGTAGGCCAGGCCCGCCTCAGACAGTGCCCGCGCCCGCGATTCGTCCAGCAGCGTCCCGTTCGTCGAGAGGACCGGCCGAATGCCGTTGTCGGCGGCGTACGCGACCAGTTCGTCGAGGTCGTCCCGAACGAGTGGTTCCCCACCCGAGAAGAGGACGACCGGAACGTCGAACGCGGCGAGATCGTCGAGCAGGGCTTTCCCCTCCTCGGTATCGAGTTCCTCCGGATCACGCTCGCCGGCATCGGCATAGCAGTGCTCGCAGGTGAGGTTGCACGCACCCGTACAGTTCCAGACGACCACCGGTGTGTCCGGTCGGTCGCGCGTGATCTGTTCGGCGTCGGACTCGTCGCCATCGTCGTACCGGAGTCCATCGCCTGGCGCGTCGAGATCAGTGAGGAGTTTGCTGACGGAGATCATGAGTGTGGGACCAGTAGCCGTTCTCTAGAATCTGGGTTTTCGACCCCCTCCGTTCTATCTTTCGTTCCCATTGGATGAGAAATGGAGTCGCGGTTTTTTATCGGCCCCAAATCTTGCGGCAACAGATGCCGGCATTTGTCGGATGCGTTGTCGGTGGGTGGGACAAGCCCCGCAAACTAAGCCCCGGCGATCCCATGACGGCGGTACATGCACGGCCGAATCGACACCGACGATCGCCCCCTGCTGGTCATCTGGGAGTTGACCCAGGCCTGCGATCTGGCCTGCCATCACTGCCGGGCCAGCGCCAGGCCCGAGCGCCATCCCGACGAGTTATCGACCGCGGAGGCGAAGGCCCTGCTCGACGACATTCGCGCGTTCGGGCCCGGGACGCTCGTGGTCTTCTCGGGCGGCGATCCGTTCAAGCGCGACGACGTGACGGAGTTGATCGCCTATGGCGAGGCATTGGGCCTGCGAATGTCGCTCACACCGAGCGGGACGCGACTGATCGACCGCGAGGACGTGGGCGACCTCGCGGCGGCGGGGCTGGTGAATCTGGCCGTCAGCATCGACGGCCCCGGCCCGACCGCCCACGACGCTTTCCGCGAGGAGGACGGCTCATTCGAGGAGACCATCGCGATCGCCGAGGCCGCCGCCGACCACGACATCTCCCTCCAGGTCAATACGACAGTCTGTTCGGAGACTGCCGCCGACCTGCCAGCCATCGGCGACCGCGTCGCGGACCTCGGTGCGGTCCGGTGGAGCGTGTTCTTTCTCGTCCCGATCGGCCGGGGCGCCGTCCTCGATCCCGTCACGCCCGAGCGGGCGGAGTCGATCTGGGCGTGGCTGGCCGACCACGCCGAGACCGCTCCGTACGCCATCAAAACGACCGAGGCACCAGCCTACCGGCGAGTGCGCGCCCAGCGTGGCGGCGGCGAGGGCGGCGATCGCCCCGGGATCGCCACGCTCGCGGGTGACGGGTTCGTGTTCGTGAGCCATCGCGGTGCGATCTATCCGTCGGGCTTTCTGCCCCGGTCGGCCGGGAACGTTCGCGAGGATGACCTCGCGACCGTCTACCGGGAACACGACCTCTTCGAGATGCTGCGCGATCGCTCCCGACTCGGAGGAAAATGTGGGGCCTGTGAGTTCCGGGCCGTGTGTGGCGGCAGTCGGTCGCGTGCGCACGCGACGACGGGCGACCCGCTCGCGAGCGATCCACTCTGTCCGTACGTTCCCGACGACTACGACGGCCCGATTCCGGGGCCTGCACACGCATGCACGTGATCGTCAACGCCGCGACGAGCGCCGATGGAAAGCTCTCGACGCCCGCACGCGAGCAGATCGCGATCAGCGGGCCCGAGGATTTCGACCGCGTGGACGCGCTCCGGGCCGAGGTCGACGCCGTCGCGGTCGGCGTCGGGACCGTCCTCGCGGACGACCCCTCGCTCACGATCGACGATCGCGATCGAATGACGGCCCGTCGCAAGCGCGGCGAGCCACCACAGCCGACCCGGGTGGTCTTCGATTCCAGTCTGCGAACACCGGCGGACGCACGCGTCCTCGACGACGCGGCTCCGACGGTGCTGGTCGCGAGTCGGGCCGCGCCGGCCGACCGCGTCGAGCGCCACGAGGGCACGGGGGCGACCGTCCTCGTCCGGGGCGACGAGCGGGTCGATCTCCCGGCAGCGACGACCGCCCTCGAAGAACAGGGTATCGAGACGGTGCTTGTTGAAGGCGGGGGCGAACTGCTCGCCTCGGTATTCGATGCGGGACTGGCCGATCGCGTTTCGCAATTTATCGGCCCAGTCCTGCTGGGCGGGCGAGACGCACCGACACTCGCCGATGGCGACGGATTCGATCGGCCGTTTCCCGAACTCGCCCTCGACGGTATCGATCGGCTCGACGACGGCGTCGTCCTCCACTGGTCGGTGGTCGAGTCGTGAGCGAGGAACCCGAGCGCAACGTCGGCGAGGGAACGACCGCCCCGATCGAAATCGACGACCCGGAGACCCGGGCCGCGGCAATCGTCGACAGACTGGGCGATCTCTACTGGCGAAACCGGTACGGCGGGCAGGCGGCCGTCCGCTGTCTCGTCCGGACGATCCTCAGCCAGAACACGAGCGATGCGGCGAGCCAACCGGCGTTCGACGCGCTGGTCGATCGCTACGGGGATGGCGATCTCGTCGATACGCTCGCAGACGCCGACACCGATCGACTGTCGGCCACGATCGAATCGGCCGGCCTCCACAATCAGAAGGCCGAACGCATACAGACGATCGCGACGCGCGTCGGCGAGGAGTATGGCAGCGGGGCGGCATTCGACCGATTCGTCCGCGAAAAAGCGGTTTCGACCGTCCGCGAACGACTGCTCGAATTCACCGGCGTCGGACCGAAGACCGCCGACTGCGTGTTGCTGTTCGCGGGCGGCGAGGACGGAGTCTTTCCCGTCGATACTCACGTTCATCGGATCGCGCGCCGGTTGGGCATCGCACCACCGGACGCCGACCACGCGACGGTCCGCGACCGACTCGAAAGCAGCGTCCCCGCGGCGGCCTGCGGATTCGGTCACACGGCGATGATTCAGTTCGGCCGCGAGTACTGCAGTGCTCGCGATCCCGCCTGTCTCGACGATCCCGAATCCTGCCCACTTCTCGATCTGTGCGATCGGGTCGGCATCGAGGCCACCGACTGACGATCACCGCCGCTCGCGGAGTGCGGCCTCCAGATCGTCGAGGTCCATATCCATCGCCGCGAGCAACACCAGCAGATGATAGACCAGATCGGCGCTCTCGTGGGCGACAGCCTCGCGATCGTCGCTTTTCGCCGCCAGGAGCACCTCTGTGGACTCTTCACCGATTTTTTCGAGAATGGCATCCCGACCCTTCTCGTCGGTGAGCAATGACACAGTGTAGGAATCCTCGGGTTTGTTCACCTTTCTCTGTTCGATAACCTCGAACAGTTCACGCAAGATCCGATCGGCCATGTGCTGACTCGACACCGACCACCCTTGAACTCGGCGACCGGGAACATCGGGCTCCAGTCGCCGATTATCATACACGAAGGCAGCAACTGGTATCGTTCTCAAGGGCCGATAGCTGGAGGTATGAGGTCATTACCCCAATATTGGAACGGGCCCTGAATTCCGAACATTCCATCCAATCGATATTCATCATTATCTTTAATACATATTTATGGGGGTGGCGGGCCTATGCGGACATGGCCATGACAGACCTGATCCTCCTCCCGACCGATGGAAGTCCCGCGGCCGAGCAAGCCGCCGACAGAGCGATCGATATCGCCGACGAACGGGATGCCGATATTCACGCGCTGTTCGTCGTCGACACACGGCACATCGGCAATCCCGCGCTGTGTAGCACCGAACTGCTCATCCACGAGTACGAGGACAACGGCCGCGAACTGCTCGAATCGCTCACCCGCCGGGGCGAACAGCGCGATATCGATGTCGACACGAAAGTCTGCCGCGGCGACCCGATCGACGAGATCAAGACGGCCGTTCAGAAGCACGATCCCGACCTGACGGTGTTCGGTTTCGGCGACGACGAAAGTCGCATGATGACCCGATCGATGCGGGACAAGATGGTCCAGGAATTCGAGCAGGTCATGCTTCACTGACGATCCGGCGGATCAGGTCGCCTTCGAACCGGTCAGTCGGTCTCTTTCGCCGAGGTCGATCGCTGAATCTCCTGGGTCCTTCTCTCGCTGAGGGCGACCGATCAGGCTCCCTCTTCGAGGTCGATTTGCTCCATCATCCCGACGAGTTCGTCGAGTTCCGGGAAGGTGTAGACGGTCACGTCGACATCCGCGTCGTGCGCTCTGACCTGAGAGTCGAACATGAGCGCCATGTCGTCACCGCCTCCGACGAGTTCGTCGATCATCCCGCTCGATGGACCATACGTAAAGGTCGGTGTCGACATGTCGATCGTCGTCTCGAGTACGTTCGCCCAGCCATCGATGAATCCGGAGGTCATGATATTGCCGATTTCCTCGATGGCCGATCGCTCCATGTCGGTAAACCCGGATTCGTCCGGTTCGGCCCCGGCCATGTCGCCCAGGGTGGCCTGGGCCAGGCGTTTGGCACTCGGCGCATTCAACAGAAAGAGAACGGTCCCGTGCGGTGGTTCCTGCAGGTCGACGCTGATCCCGATCTGTTCGGCGTCGCCGACGTGAGCCTTGATGTCGGGCAGACCGATGAAGTTGATCTTCGTGATCTCCATTTTGGTCGCCATGCCCGTCATCTGCGCGAGGTGGTCCGCAACCCGGTTACCGCCCTCTTTGGCCATCTTGTTGAACAGGGCGAGTTTCCGAATGTCGATCATCAGCGGGGAGTCCTGTCCGGCCATTGGGGCTGGATTCGACCGCCCGACGTATAAAGTCTTGAGCCCGGACGGGCCGAGCCCTGGACGACGAATCGAATGCATCACTCCTCAATGCAGTCCGAGCCCACGAGTCGTCAGCGGCAGTCCGAGCC
>JBDGTN010000144.1:6977-16866 GCA_042216835.1 Halococcoides sp. | reverse complement strand
TGCATCACTCCTCAATGCAGTCCGAGCCCACGAGTCGTCAGCGGCAGTCCGAGCCAGCGATTCGGGTACTCACTGTCAGGCCCTCACCGACGGGAATCAATCCCGACCGGAACGCGGGGTCGTCTCGGATGGTCGCGAGATACTCGAAGATGCCCCGGGTTGCGTCGTGGTCGGGGCGGTCACCGCCAGCGAGTGCGGTCTGGAGGTCAGCCCGATCGATCCCCGCGCCAGCGATGGCATTGTCGGCGACGACGACCCCACCCGGCACGATCCGCTCCCGGATGGTCTCGAAGGCCTCGGTATATCGGGTCTTCTCGCAGTCGATCAGGACGAAATCGAGGGGTTCGTCGTGGTTCGTGGCGATCGCGTGGGCGTCACCCACCTCGAACCTGGCGCGATCGGCGACCCCACCCGCCGCGAGATACTCGCGAGCGGCGGCGAGTTCGTCGGCATCGATCTCGGTGAGGCGAATCTCGCAGGTGGGCGCGCCACGGAGGATCCAGTACGCCGAGTAGCCAAAACCCGACCCAAACTCGAAGGCGCGGTCGGCCTCGACAGTGCGGGCGAGGGTCGCGAGCCACCCGCCCGCCGCGGGACCGACCGTCGGAAACCCCTCGCGGGCGGCGCGACGGTCCATCGCGGCGATCACGCGGTCCGCACGCGGTCCGATCCGGGCGCTGATGCCGTCGGTCGGTCCGAATCCGGGGGCCGACATCACTCTTCGCCGAGGATGCCGGGGCTGGTCATCCGCGCGGGATCGAGCACCTCGTCGGCTTCCTCGGGCGTGAGATGGCCCGCCTCGATCGCCGCCTCGCGGACCGTCTGGCCCGATTCGAGTGCTTGCTTGGCAACCTCGCTGGCGGCATCGTACCCGATCGCAGGGTTGAGCGCAGTCGCGAGCGCCATCGATCGGCCGACCTGGTCGGCGCAGTGCTCGCGGTCGGCCTCCAGTTTCGCGACGAATTTCGTGCCGAACGCGTCAGCGACGCGACCGACGATCCCGGCAGACTCGACGAACGCGTCCGCGATGACGGGTTTGTAGAGGTTGAGATCGATCTGTCCGCGCTCGGCACCGGTCTGGACAGTCTCGTCGTTGCCCACGACCCGGGCGTGTACCTGGTTGACCGACTCGGCGACGACGGGGTTGATCTTGCCCGGCATGATCGACGATCCGGGCTGATTTTCGGGCTGATCGAGTTCGCCGATCCCGTTGCGCGGGCCCGAGGCCAGCAAGCGCAGATCGTTGGCGATCTTGTCCATCGCGCCCGAGGCCGACCGGACGGTGCCGTGGACGGCCCCCATCGCGTCGTGGGCGGCCTGGGCCGCGAAGTGATCGGGAGCCTCGCGGAAGGGCAGGTCAGTCGCGTCGGCGATGTGTTCGATCGCCCTCTCCGCGAAGTCGGGATCGGTGTTCAGCCCCGTCCCGACCGCCGTCCCGCCGAGGGCGAGCGCCTCGAGCTCGTCGCTCGCGGACTCGATCCGGTCGATCGCAGTCTCGATCTGGCGGCGATAGCCGCCGAACTCCTGGCCCAGGCGGATCGGCGTGGCGTCCTGGAGGTGGGTCCGACCGGTTTTCACCACGTCGTCGAATGCCTCGGCCTTTTCGTCGAGTGCGGATTCGAGCGTCCCAAGCCCGGGGAGGAGATCGTGTTCGACGCTCTCCCGGGCGGCGACGTGCATCGCCGTCGGGATCACGTCGTTCGAGGACTGGCCGAAATTGACGTGATCGTTCGGATGGATCGCCTTCGAACCGACCTCAGCGCCGTACAGCTCGCTCGCACGATTCGCGATCACCTCGTTGGCGTTCATGTTCGTCGAGGTGCCGGACCCGGTCTGAAACACGTCGACGGGGAACTGGTCGTCGTGCTCGCCCGAAATCACCTCGTCACAGGCCGCCTCGATCGCATCGGCGCGGTCGGCGTCGAGGTGGCCCAGTTCGCGATTGGCCCGAGCGGCACTGCGTTTGACGAGTCCGAGTGCGCGGATGTAGCGCCGCCCGAAGCGTCGATCGCTGATCGGGAAATTCTCGATCGCGCGCTGTGTCTGTGCGCCCCAGTAGGCGTCTGCCGGGACCGCAATCTCGCCGAGGCTGTCGGTCTCGATGCGTTCGTCGGCCATAGGGAGAGGCTTTCGCGCCGTGGGGTTAACAGTTGGCCCCGGGAGGACGATCACTCGATGATCCACTTCTCGCTGTAGTCGACGCCGCAGGCACACCGGACGTACGCGTGCAGTACGTCACCTTCGGTGTAGGGCCCCTCGGCATCGTCGAGTTGCTCCTGGACGAACGCGAAGATCACCTGGGCGCGGTGCGCGTCGGCATCCGTCCCGTCGTCCGCGTCCGTCGCCTCGGGACACGTGCCCCCGGTGAGGTCTCGATCCACGGTGCCGTCGCGATCGCCGGCCGAGCGCGCGAATGCCATCGGGTCCTCGCCGATCGCCGTCTCGAACGCCGATCGACCGCGATCCCCCTCGACGACGAGGATGACGCCACCGTCGACGCGCTCGCCAAACGACTCGATCGACCCCTGGTCGGTCACCGTCTCGTCGGCGAGATAGATCGCCACGTGGCCCGGACACCGGCCCGCGAGGAAGCCTGCCTGGTCGCACATGCCCCAATCCTCGACACCGATCCAGAAAAGCACCCCGCACTCGGGCGATCCGACGTGTCCGCCGGTTCCCGATCGACCGCGTGGATGGCGGGGGCCACCCGGCGGATCGCTTCCAAAGGTTGAAACACCGAGACCACCGACAGTCGGGACATGACTCCCGGAAATCGCGAGGTCGTATATGACCTCGATCCACGCTGTGGCGAGGACGCCCTCGACGAGAGTGCGCTCTACCATGCGACGGTCAACGGCGTCGTCCCGTACGGCGTCTTCGTGGATGTCTCCGAACACGTCTCCGGACTCGTCCACGAGTCGAACCTGCTCGGCAACTACGACGTTGGCGACAAGATCATCGTCGAACTCGACACGATCAAAGCGGACGGCGATCTGAGTTTCATCGAGCGCCGTCCCGACGAGTACACAACCGAAGCACGTGACCGCGATGACGGTCACGACATCTGCGACCTCCCCGATGCCGTCGGCGAGACGGTGACGGTCACGGGCGAATGCGCGCAGATCAATCAGACCGGCGGACCGACGATCATCACCGTTCGCGACGGGACCGGCCTGGTCCCGTGTGCCGCCTTCGAATCGGCGGGCGTACGAGCGTATCCCGACCTCGCGGTCGGCGACGCAGTGCGGATCACCGGTCGCGTCGAGGCGCGCAACGACGGCCTCCAGATCGAAACCGACGACCTCGACGCACTCGCCGGGAGCGACGCCGAGGACTGTCACGACCGCGTCGCCGCGGCCATCGACGAGGCGAGCGACCCCGAGGCGGTCGATCCGCTGATCGACTGGCCAGCGCTCGACCCGCTGCTGGCAGACCTCGACGGCGTCGCTCGACGACTCCGCCGCGCCGCTTTCGAGGGCCGCCCGATCCGGATTCGTCACCACGCCGACGGCGACGGCATCTGTGCGGCCGTCCCGCTCGAGCGGGCACTCGAAACGTTGCTGGAGGAGATCCACCTCGGCAGTGATCCCGCCCGGCACCGCCTCCAGCGGTTGCCCGCGAAAGCGCCCTTTTACGAACTCGAAGACGTGACGCGGGATCTGAACCACGCGCTGGAAGCCAGCGAGCGCCACGGCCAGCAGTTGCCCCTGCTCGTCATGCTCGACAACGGCTCGACCGCCGAAGACGTGCCGGCCTACCGGAATCTCGCCCACTACGACATCCCGATCGTCGTCATCGACCACCACCATCCCGACGCCGTCGCGGATCTGCTCGACGCCCACGTCAACCCCTATCTCCACGACGAGGACTATCGCATCACGACGGGGATGCTCGCGGTCGAACTCGCTCGCTCGATCGCTCCCGACCTGAGCGATGACCTCGAACACGTGCCCGCGGTCGCGGGTCTCGCGGACCGCTCGGAGGCAGCGGCGATGGACGACTACCTCGACCTCGCGGAATCGGCGGGCTACGCGGTCGATGATCTCCGCCGGATCGGCGAAGCGCTGGACTACGCGACCCACTGGCTCAAATACGACGACGGCGGGCAACTCGTCCGTGATGCGCTGGACGTGGACTGTCCGGACCCCGAGCGCCACGCCGATCTCGTTCGCTTCCTTTCGGATCGCGCTCGTCGGGATGTCCAGCGTCAGGTCGAGGCCGCGCGACCCCACCTCGACCGGGAGGAACTCTCGAACGGCGCTCGCTGTGTGCGCCTCGATCTCGACGAGTTCGCCCACCGGTTCATCTATCCCGCACCGGGCAAGACCACCGGCGCGATCCACGATCGCGAGGTCGCCGACGCCGACGGGCCGGTCATCACGATCGGGTACGGCCCGGATTTCGCCGTGTTGCGAAGCGACGGCGTCCGTCTGGACATCCCCGAGATGGTAAACACACTCCAGGACGAGACTGACGGGGGCGTGAGTGGCGGTGGCCACCTCGTCGTCGGATCGATTCGGTTCGTCGAGGGCCGCCGCGAGGCCGTCCTCGACGCTCTGATCGCAAAGATGGCCGAGGCCGACATCGACGAAGACCTGTCGAGTTCGGCCGTCCTGCCCGAGGGCGAGTAGCGCAATTGCCTTCCTGATCGGAGCCCTCCCTTCCGCATGGACGACCATCGAGCCGTGGTCTTCGACCTCGACGGGACGCTCGTGAGACTCGCGGTCGACTGGGCGGCGGTCGCCACGGCGGTCGAATCGACGCTGGCCGATCACGGCCTCTCGACCGGGGGCGACCTCTGGACGCTCGTCGACCGCGGTCGGACCGCGGGTGTCGAGGCTGCAGTGGAGCGCACCCTCGCCGAGTTCGAAGAGCCTGGGGCGCGCGAGTCCGAGCGCCTCCCGCTGGCCGATCGGGTCCCGTCGGACCGGCCGGTCGGTGTCTGCTCGCTCAACGGCGAGCGGGCGGCCCGGATCGCACTCGACGAACACGGCTTGAGCGATCACATCGACGCCGTCGTCGGCCGAGATACCATCGACGCCCAGAAGCCCGATCCAGAACCACTGCTCGCCACGATCGACCGCCTCGGCGTCGATCCGGACGAGGCCCTGTTCGTCGGCGATTCGGCGAGCGACGAGCGGACCGCCGAGCGTGCTGGCGTCACATTCGCCTGGGCCAGCGAGTACGACCCCGCGTGACTCAGGCCGCGAGTGGATCACGCCGGTTGGCCAGGAGCGTCCCCGCCATGATCGTCAGGAAGCCGAGGGCGACAGCAAAAAACACGCCAGTGTAGACATCGAGACTCCGGACGCTGATCCAGCCTGCGACCCAGACGACGACCCACCCGGCGGTGACGGTCCCGACCGCGGCCCTAACGTCGTGATCGGGCCAGACGAGCGCACGCGAGAGCAATCGCCCGCCAGAGTACACGCCCGCAAACGCGACGGGAATCGTCAAGAGTGGGGCCATCGACGGGAGGACTCCCGGCGAGCCGTTCAACGCAACGGCGAGTGGGGCGACGATCACACCGGTCGTCAGTCCGATCACGACCGTACCGAGGACCGCCGACGTACGCCGCGCCGCCCCGATCGCGCCAGATTCGGCCATATCGAGGGTCGGTCCGGAGCCCCTATTGTCGTTGCGAAGCCAGAACGCTCCCGGATCGATCGAGAGTGGACCGCCGATCAGACCCGTAGACCCAATCGATCGTACGCCAGCGTCCCGAGCGAAATCGCGACCCAGACGACCGCGCCCGTCTGAATCGCGAAGGTGACCCGCGAATCCCACGTCGGCAGTTCGACGGCGAGACTCGCGATCGCGACGATCGGTGCGCCGACGAGGATCGCGAGCACGAAGGTCGTCTGCAGAATCCAGGCGTAATCGGGCCCGTCGGCCATGACACGGCATCGGGCAGCGCCCACCTGACTCTGTCGCTCCACAACGGCTTTGCCCGTCGGTCCGCCAGGTGGGGTATGCCGACCGTCCGGGACCTGCGCACCTGGGACGCCGATCGCCCGATCGCCATGTTGACCGCCTACGACGCCACGACGGCGGCGCTCGTCGAAGGGGCCGGCGTGGACGTGATCCTCGTCGGTGACAGCGTCGGGAACGTCCGCCTTGGCCACGACTCGACGCTGCCGGTCGACCAGGCGGCGATGGAACACCACGTCGCGGCCGTCGCCCGCGGCGTCGAATCGGTCCCTGTCGTCGCCGACATACCTTTCCTCTCGATCGGCGCGGATCGCGGCGACAGCATCGAGCACTGCGGAGAGATGCTGCGGGCCGGGGCCGACGCCGTGAAAATCGAGTCCGGGCCACACACCGTCGATCTGACCGAGCGACTGGTCGATCTGGGGATTCCCGTGCTCGCCCACCTGGGACTGACCCCCCAGCGCGTCAAGGAACTCGGCGGCTATCGCGAGCAGGGCCAGACCGACGATGCCGCAGCGGAGATACTCGATCTCGCAGTCGCCCACGTCGACGCGGGAGCCTTTGGCGTCGTCCTCGAACACGTTCCGAGCGACCTCGCCCGCGAGGTGACCGATCGAATCGACGTGCCGACGATCGGAATCGGTGCCGGTCCACACACCACGGGGCAGGTACTCGTCGTTGACGACGCCGTGGGCCTGAGTGAACGGCAGCCGCCCTTTGCCGAGGCGTTCGGCGACGTGCGGGGCGAATTCGAATCTGCCCTCGACGGCTACGTCGAGGCGGTCCGATCGGGCGAGTTCCCCCCGGGCGAGGAGTAGCGCCTGACGGCTGTCAGAGAGGACTACTGATTCCAGGGCGCAACGTCGAAATCGAGTTTGCGCTCCTCGCGATCGATCGACGAGATGCGTTCGAGGGCATTGCCATCCAGTTCGAGGTCGAGACTCGCGAGGTTGTCCTCGATGTGCTCGCGGGAGGTCGCCTTCGGAATCGGGGTGACCCGCTCCAGGCTGTGGTGCCAGGCCAGGGTGACCTGCGCTGGCGAGACGCCATACTCGTCGGCGATTTCCCGAATCGTCGGATCGTCGAGGGCGTCTCCGCGGGCGAGTGGCGAGTATGCGACGACGTGATAGTCGTGCTCGCGAGCGTGCTCGCGGACCGCCGCCTGGGGGAGCCAGGGATGCAACTCGACCTGATTGGCAAAGAGCGGCGCGTCGAGTTCGTCGAGCGCCCGATCGACGTTGAACGGCTCGAAGTTCGAGACGCCCACGCGATCGATCAGGCCCCGGTCGACGCATTCGTCGTAGGCGGCGAGCGTCTCCTCGGGGTCGTAGTCGCCAGTCGGCCAGTGGACATAACACAGATCGAGTCGATCGACGCCCAGGCGATCGAGCGAGCCCTCGACGGTCTCGATAACGCCGTCGTAGGAAAGGCTCGTCGAGGCCGAATGGACCTTCGAGGCGAGGAAGATCTCGTCGCGATCCACGTCCGCGCGGGCGATGCCCTCGCCGACGGCGCGCTCGTTGCCGTAGATCTCGGCGGTATCGACGTGGCGATATCCCGCCTCGAGGGCGATCCGGACGCTCTCGGCACACTGTTCGGGATCGTCGTTCTCCCACGTTCCGAGTCCGATCGGTGGTAGCTCCATGGGCGGGCTTCGCGGGCGATCGAGAAGGGCCTGTCGTCGGCGCATGGCCGGTCGCCGTCTGTCGGCGACCCAACCCGCGGCCGGCGGAGTCTTACTCTTTGTCTTCGGCTTCGGCTTCGGACTCGTCGTCTTCGCCCTCGACGTCGACATCCTCGAAGTCCGCATCGACGTACTCCTCGCCCTGATCGGCGGCCTGTCCGCTCGCGCCGCCGGGGCCAGCACCCGGACCGGCCGTCGCGCCAGGGCCAGCGCCGCCCATGTCGCCGGGGCCCGCCGCGCCGCCCGGACCGCCCGCTCCAGCACCGCCCGCGTCGGCGGCCTGCTGGTGGATCTGCTTGCCGATCTCCTGCAGCGATTCGGTCAGGTCCTCGGTGGCCTCCTCGTAGTCGGCTTTGGTGGCGTCGTCGTCATCGAGGAGGTCCTCGATGTGGTCCATCTCGGCCTCGATGTCGCTGACGAGGTCCTCGTCGACCGACTCCTCGTTCTCCTCTAAGAGCGTCTCGGCCCGGCGGACCGAAGCCTCGGCCTCGTTGCGCGCCTCGATGCGCTCGCGGCGCTGCTGGTCCTCTTCGGCGTGTTCCTCGGCCTCTTCTTGCATCTGGTCGATCTCCTCGTCCGAGAGGCCGACGCCACCCTCGATGGTGATCTCTTCGCTGGTCCCGGAGCCCTGATCCTCCGCCGAGACGTTGACGATGCCGTCCTCGTCGATCGAGAACGTCACCTCGATCTGTGGCGTGCCGGCGGGCGCGGGCGGGATGCCCTGGAGCATGAAGGCTCCGAGGAGTTCGTTCTCGTCGGCAATCTCGCGTTCGCCCTGGAAGACCCGGATCTGCACCGAGGTCTGGTTGTCCGCGGCGGTCGTGAAAACCTTCGATTCCTCGGTCGGAATGGTCGTGTTCTTGTCGATGAGGCGCTCGAAGAGACCGCCCTTGACCTCGACACCCAGACTGAGTGGCGTCACGTCGAGCAAGACGATATCTTCGACATCGCCCGCGAGGACACCGGCCTGGATCGCCGCGCCGAGCGCGACGGCCTCGTCGGGATTGACGTTCTTCTGGGGGTCCTGACCGATGAGATCCTCGACTTGCGCTTGCACCTGAGGCATCCGGGTCGATCCGCCGACGAGGATCACCTCGTCGATGTCGCTGGCATCGTATTCCGCATCGGCCAGCGCCTGTTCGGTCGGTTCGACCGTTCGCTCGATGAGGTCCTCGGTCATCGCCTCGAAGTTCGCGCGCGTGAGATCTTCTTCGAGGTGAACTGGCCCGTCGTCGGTCGCCGTGATGTAGGGCAAATTGACCGTCGTCTCTTTCCGACTGGACAGTTCGACCTTTGCCTCCTCGGCAGCGTCTTTCAGGCGCTGCAGCGCCTCGCGGTCGTCGGAGAGGTCGACACCGTGTTCCTCGCGAGCGCGCTCGAGCAACCAGTCCATGATCTTCTCGTCCCAGTCGTCGCCACCCAGGTCGTTGTCACCGTTGGTCGCGACGACCTCGTAGACCCCACCGCCCAGGTCCAGAATCGAGACATCGAACGTGCCGCCACCGAGGTCGAACACGAGGACCGTCTGATCTGATTCGTCGTCGAGGCCGTAGGCCATGCTCGCCGCGGTCGGCTCGTTGACGATGCGCTCGACCTCGAAGCCCGCGATCTCGCCGGCATCCTTTGTCGCCTGGCGCTGGCGGTCGTTGAAGTACGCGGGCACGGTGATGACCGCCTTCTCGATATCTTCGCCGAGGTACTCCTCGGCATCGCGTTTGATCTTCTGGAGGATCATCGCCGAGACCTGCTCTGGCGTGTACTCCTCGCCGTCGAGTTCGACGGTGTAATCGTCCTCGCCCATGTGGCGCTTGATCGAGGCGACGGTGTCGTCGGGATTCTTGATCGCCTGGTTCTTGGCGGGCTTGCCCACCAGACGCTCGCCGTCGTCGAACGCTACCACCGAGGGTGTCGTCCGATCGCCCTCGCTGTTCGCGATGATCTCCGGATCACCGCCCTCCATGATCGCGACGGCACTGTTCGTCGTCCCGAGGTCGATGCCGAGAATGGTTTCGGTCGCCATGTTGGTCGGATCTACCGACCTTATCGGCTTAAAGGTTGCTCACTCGATCGAGTGTCGGTCGCTCTAGGGGCCGTAACCAGTCCGTAGGAAGGCCAGACAGACGGTCGACCGACATTTATATATTGTCCCGCTATTTCACCGATAGAGCACCCACGAACCCGGGATTCTGGTGCCCGATTCGGCGAATCGAACATTTGAATCGTCCGACGAGGCCGGTACGACCCGCACGAACGGCGTCAATCGGGTATCCGGTC
>JBDGTN010000144.1:0-6877 GCA_042216835.1 Halococcoides sp. | reverse complement strand
CGCGATCGCCGGGGAGTGTCGACGCGCGCTCGGCCGGGCGGACGCCGGGCCGGCGGCCCGTCCGGTTACGACTTCGGGGGTCGACAGACATCGATCCGGTGGAATGCCATCCAGCCTGTGGACCTAGCATGAGCAAATCAGACACACCGACCGACGACTCGAAGCACAGTTCGGACCTCACCGCCTCGCGGCGGTCAGTCCTGAAAGGCGCGGGAGCTGCTGCGGCCGCTGGCGTCGTGGGCACCTCGCTCCTGGGGAACGCCTCTGCCGCACCGGTCGAATCGCTGGACAAGCTGTCGACGGACGGCAACATGATCGTCGACGAGTCCGGCAACCCGGTCCAGCTCAACGGGGCGAACCTCATCGACCCATCCCGCAGCTATCGAAGCTGGCGGGGCAAGACGATCGACGAGCAGTTCGAGTTGGCGATCAACAGCGACTGGAAGCACAACATGATCCGGCTGCCCTGCCAGCCCCAGGACATTTCGTCCAGCCGGACCGCCAGCGATACGACCAACAAGTCGATGATCGCCCACGGCGACAACTGGGGTCCGATCCGGCCGGGGACGTTCGACGAGTCCGACCTCGAACAGTACTTCTCGGACTTCGTGGATCCGGTCGTCGAGACCGCTCGGGAGAAAAATGCATACATCCTCATCGATATGCACACGCACATCCCGATCTTCCACCAGAAGCAGTTCGCGGTGAAAGAACACCGTGGACTGGACTTCTGGCAGCAGTCCCCCTACAACTGTACGAAATCCAGTAAGTACAACTGGGACTGGGACCAGGGGATGTGTGGCCACCGGGGGTACCTCTGGCACGGTCCGGACCAGATCGAGGACATCAAAAGCCTCCCTGACAACCAGAAGAAGCTGAACAGCTCGGATCTTCCGGATCCCTGGTTCGACCCGTGGGCCGGCGCCGGCAGCGGCCAGGACCTCGTCGGTGAGGAGATCGATCTGTTCTGGTCGCACGTCGCCGACAGATACGGTGGCGACTCTTACGACCACGTCAACTTCGATATCTTCAACGAACCGACCGGGCCGTACCTGGGTGACTGGGGCGCACCCGATCGAATGCCACAGGGCGGGGATTACGCCGAAGGCGACTCCGTCGTCGACGCCCCCCGAGCGGAACCGTACTGGAAAATGTTCCGGGAGCGCTCGAAGCGGTGGATCAACACCGCGGCGGAGAACGCGCCCGGTCGCCTGATGACCATTGGGAACCCCCGATGGTCGCAGTGGACCTACTGGGCCTCCAAACACACCTACAACGGTGTCAACAACACAACCTCGGTCAATGGGCTGGACGACGGTGCCAGCAACATGGCCTACACGGCCCACTCCTACGTCCAGGAAGGCCTGCGCCCGCTCTCGCGGTACTTCGGGGAGCCCTCGAAGAAGGTCCCGGTCATGTACAACGAGTTCGGCTGGGAGGCCGGCGGCGGCCCCGACTGGTTCACCCACCTCGGTGGGACGACAAAGGTCTGGGGCGATGGCGATCCCGAAGCCATCGAGAAGTGGGGCCGTCCCGAGGGCAAGCCCAACCCGAACGACCTCTCCTCGGACGAGAAGGAGAAGATGAACTACTTCGGCATGGGCGGCAAGGACTACCCGTCCAAAGACGCCTTCGTCGGCTACCGCGCGTTCTTCGAGAACCACGGCGTGCATCCGTTCGCGTGGGCGTTCGATCACACGTGGGCGCCCCGGTTCTTCCGGAGCGGCCGGCTCACCGATAACCCCAACTGGAGCGACAAGGTCAGTGGCAGCGTCGATCTCTCCGGCACCTGGGAGCTGAACCCGGCGAACTACTCGCCGGGCAAGTGGTGGCAGGAGTACCTCAACGATCACGGCGAGGACGCGCCGCCGGGCGGAAACAACACGCCTGACGACATTCCCGGGCTGACGCCGAACCCCGGAGGAGATGACGAAACGACGACGACCACCACGACGACGACCACCACGACGACCGATACGGGTGAAGAGCCCACCTGGCCGACCGACGCGACCGATCCCAACGGCGACGGCCTCTACGAGGACCTCTCGGGCAACGGTCAGGTCGACTTCCCCGACGTGAACACGTTGTTCCAGAACTCCGACACGTCCAAGGTCCAGAACAACGCCAAGTTCTACGACTTCGAGGATAGCGGGACCATCAACCTGCAGGACGTCATGGCCCTGTTCCGGATGGTGTAGGACTACCGAACTGTCGGTCGGACCGTCGCGTCGGACGTCGCATTTTTTCTGCGGTCGACAGCCTCTCCCGTTTCCAGTGTCGAGGACGAACGAATGTGGCCGTGGGGACACGCTGCGCTGGCGTATCTCACGCTCGCGGGGTTCGACCACTCTCGCGGTCGTCACCCGGCGATCACCGCCAGCGGCGGCCGTACTCGGCAGCCAGATGCCCGACCTGATCGACAAACCGCTCGCGTGGACAGTCGAGTTGCTCCCGGCCGGACGGTCGCTGGCCCACTCGGCAATCGTTCTCGGGCCGGCGATCGTTCTTTTCGCCGTCCTGGTCGACCGTCACCGCCGTGTGATCGTCGCCGGAGCTATCGGCATCGTATCGCATCTTGCTGGCGACGCACTCGGACCGATCCTCGATGGCGACATCGATGCACTGGCCTTCCTGGCCTGGCCACTCCTGGCACCGCCGACCTACAGGGCCGAGCAGTCGTTTCTGGCACACCTCCGGGCACTGGAACTGACGCCGCTGGTCGCACTCGAACTCCTGCTGGTCGGTCTCGCGATCGGCGTGTGGGCGTTCGATCGGCGAGACGAGAGCAATCGACACAGTGACGACAACCGACCACTATTGTCATTCGAATTGAATTGACCTCCGAAGCCGTCTCTGGCGACGGAACGCTCGACGTCCCCGGCGTGAACGAGTACTTCCAGCGACCGAGACCGGCCCGTTCGGCACCAGGCCGAACGCATCGATTTCACGGGGTGGTCAGAATACCCTGCAAGACGTGATGGCGCTGTTCGAGATGGTCCGATCGGCCGCCCTAGTCGTCGAGTCGACGCGCACCCCGGCCGACCCGGGTGCGATACGCCCGCGCCTCGATGTCGCACTCCTCGAATGCCTCGACCATCGCACCCGCGACCGAACGCTGGTCGTCCGCCTGACAGACCGCGAGCACGCCCGGCCCGGCCCCGCTGACGGTCACGCCGGTCGCACCGGCCTCCCGTGCCGCCCGTTCGACCGCGTCGTAGCCGTCGATCAGCGCCGCGCGGGCCGGCGAGACGACCGCCTCCTCCATGCCGCGACCGACGAGGGCCGGATCGTCCCGGTGCATGCCCGCGGTCAGCGTCGCCGCGCTTCCGACGATCTCGACCATCGCCTCGAGACTCGTCGACTCGGGGACGATATCGCGGGCATCGCGGGTCGAGACGGCCGTCTCGGGCAGACAGACCACGAGCGGAACGTCCGCGCTGACCCGGGTCACGCCATCCGAGCGAGCGATCGTGAAGCCGCCGAGGATCGCTGGTGCGACGTTATCGGTGTGGGCCGTCCCCGAGACCAGCGCCTCACCCTCGGCAGCAATGGGGACGAGGGCCTCCCGCGAGTGACCGCGATCGTAGAGGTCGTTCAGCGCGACCGCCGCAGCGGCGGCGCTCGCGGCCGACGAGCCGAGCCCCGAGGCGGGCCGAATTCCTTTGTCGATCTCGATGCGAGCGGGCGCATCGAGCGCGCGAGCGACGGCCCCGACGGTGTTCGCGTCGGGGTCCTCGGGGATGTACTGGCTGCCGACGCCGGTCACCTCGATCGTCGTCTCCGTGGCGCGTTCGACGCTGACCACGTCGGCCGGGCGGTCGAGTGCGACGCCGAACACGTCGAATCCGCTGCCGAGATTCGCACTCGTCGCCGGCGCCCGCACCCTCACCATAGCGTCCGGTTACCCCGACCCTCTCAAAAAGGTAGCGGAGTGCGTTCTCGCCGGCGATCGCGGGGTCGGCGGCGAGTGCCGACCGCGGAGGACAAGCGCCTTGGGTATCGCCCGGGAACACGGAACATGATCGCCATCGTGGGTGGGGGCATCGCCGGTCTCGCCGCGGCCCGCCGCCTGCAGGCCGCGGGTCGCGAGGTCACCGTCTTCGAGGCCAGCGACGCGATCGGTGGCCTCGCGGCGACCGTCGAGACTGCGGGCGACCCGATCGAACAGTACTATCATCACCTCTCGAAGTCCGAAGAGCGCATCGTCGAGGTGATCGAGGACCTCGGCCTGGGTGGGGCCCTCGACTGGCCGATCGGCGAGACCGCCAACTACGTCGATGGGACGGTCTGGCCGATGGACAAACCCTGGGAGATCCTGACATACCCCTATCTGTCGCTGTACGACACCGTCCGGCTGGGGATGCTCGTGCTCGGCATCGACGTTCGGGGTGGTCGGCCCCGGCTGGACAGCTACGACAGTCTCGAAGCGTACGACGTCGTGCCGATCGAGGAGTTCGTGGCCGAGCACACGACCCGGGGCGTCTACGAGCACTTCTTCGAACCGCTGATCGATGCGAAGTTCGGCGAGCGCGCCGAGGACGTGAGCGCCGCCTGGCTTCTCGGCCGCGTTCAGTTCCGCGGCGAGCGCGATCCGCTCCGCGGGGAGTACCTGGGCTATCTCGACGGCGGGTTCGGTCGCCTGATCGACGCGCTGATCGAGGACGTGGGCCGGGACGCGATCCGAACGGCGACGCGGGTGACCGACCTCGCGATCGAGGCGGGCCGCGTCGATCGGATCACCGTCGAGACGGCCCCGGAGGACCGCGACGAGGGTGATCCGACGACCGAGACCGTCGCCGTCGACGACGTCATCGTCGCGGCGATGCCCTCGGTCCTCGAATCCCTGACCGATTACACCTGCGAGATCGACTTTCAGGGCACGGTCTGTTCGGTCATCGCGATGGACCAGCAGTTGACCGACACCTACTGGCTGAACGTCGTCGACGACGCGCCGTTCGGCGCGCTGATCGAGCACACCAACTTCGTTTCGCCAGAGCGCTACGGCGGCGAGCACCTGCTGTACGCGGTCCGGTACGTCCAGGGGCCCGAGGATCCGTTCTTCCAGCAGTCCGACGAGGCCATCGAGGACGCGTGGCTCGACGGCCTCGAGGATCTGTTCGAGCAGTTCGATCGATCGTCGGTCGAGTGGATCCAGACCGGACGGAACCCCCGGACGGCACCGGTCTACGAGCGCGGCTACCTGGATCGGGTCGTGCCGTACGACCCCGACATCGCCGATGGCCTGTACTACGCCGGCATGGGATCGCGCGCCCAGTACCCCGAGCGATCGCTCGACGGCGGCATTCGGGCGGGCGAGAACGCGGCCGAGCGACTTCTGAGCCACCGGGAGACGGGTTAGACGATCGTGACGACGAGTGTCACGACGATCCCGATCACGAGACCCAGCGCTATCGCCCCGATTGCAGCATTCTGTGGCGTATACCGGGCAGTCCCGACGTGACCGTACTCGCCGCGTCGGCGCGGCGACCCGCCGTAGGGGTTGGGCGTCGCGCCGGTGATCCGCGCCGGTAACGCGCGATAGACCCGTCGGCCGCGGCGGCGCAACCGCCAGCCGAGTTCGGCGATCGAGCGGTATCCGAGGCGGAGCACGCCGAGAACGACAAACTTCACGAGTTGGCCGAGTTCCCAGAGCAGATTCTCCCGGTCGGGGGGTTCGGATCGGCCGTCGTCACCGCGACTGGCCGACGATCGGCCCCGGTCGGCCGAGAGACCGCCCCGGCCGGTCGATGCATCGGCACTCGATCCGTCTCGATCGAGCGGTCCCGTCTCCCCCGGACTCGCCGCATCCGGATCGGCCGTGATGTCGTCGAGGGCGTCGCCCGACAGCGCGGTCCCGCCGGGATCGGGCGAGTCGCGATCGGCCGGTGGGGTCGCGTCGCTGGCCTCGGACTCGGCCCCCCCGGAATCGTCGCTCTCGGTCGCCGTCGCCTCGCCGTCACCGTCGGCCCCGGGGGCCCCATCGCCGACCTGTTCGAGGCGGGCGACGAGGTCGTCGCTGACCGACTTGAGATCCGGCCGGTCGAAATCCTCCAGCCCCGGCGTCGCGCCCGCGTCGAACGTGGACTTTTTCTTGAATCGGACTGTCCGGGTGCGCTCGTCCCAGTCCGTCATCAGAATTGCTTGCCCGTCGTCGAGGTCCTGTACGTCCTCGCCGGCCTGCGGGCCGAGGATGTTCTCGACGACGCGGGTGTCGTTGTCCCAGGTCAGGCGATGCCAGACGATCCAGTCACACTGCGTGATGTAATCTTTATCGACGGCGGCAGGGCGCTGGCTCATTGCACACAGGCCCAGTCCGCGCTTGCGCCCGCGCTTGGCGATCCGGATGAGGATCTGGCCCAGGTCGTCCAGACCGCCCTGCTGGGGGATGAACTCGTGGGCCTCCTCGACGAAGACGAGGAAGGGCTTCTTGAGGCGCTTTTCCTTGCTGAAGAGGTGCTTGAGCGTCTCGGTGATCAGCCGTCGCGATCGATCCTCTTCGAGATAGCCCGATACGTCGAGGATGATCGGCACGTTGTCCTCCAGAGCGAGCGTGGCGATCGCCTCGGCGTGGGTCACGTCGACGGTCACGTCACACTCGGTGTCGCCGCCGACGTGCAGGAGTTCGTACTCCTCTTTGAGACCGTAGTACTCGCCGTCGGTGTCGATGATGAACACGGGCAGGTTCTGATCGAGCAATGACTCGGCGATGACGCTCGCGGTGTTGGACTTGCCGCTGCCCGATTTCCCGGTGATGAAGCCCCGCCCGGTGAGGATCTCGATGATTGGCAGCGTGAGGTCGTCACGCGTGACGGCGATCTCGCGGTCGGTCTCGGCCATCGAGCGATTGTTCGTCGGCGGGCGGTAAATGCTTCCGGGC
>JBDGTN010000109.1:27262-50151 GCA_042216835.1 Halococcoides sp. | reverse complement strand
GTATGAGCACGCGGGACGACCGTCGGGCCACGGCTCACGCATCCGCAGCGCGAGCGTTCGTCGAGCGCGTCCGCGAGCGCGACATCGACGGCCTCGACACGCTATTGCAGTTCGGATCGACCGTCCGCGGCGAGGCGAGCGGGTTGGGAAGCGACGGTGACTTTCTCGCGATCGTCGACGACGACGCGGATCGGGACGCAGTCGAGACAATACTCAGCGATACTGCATACGACGTTATGCTGCAGCATGGGCCCGTGGTCGAGGTCCACGTCCGATCACGATCGACGGTCGAGCGACAGCGCGATCACCCGTTTTTCTCGCGAGCGTTTCGAGAAGGGACAATCCATGTCTGAAAGCGTCGTTGCGCAGAGTCGACGAGCGTGCAAAGACTGATTCAGACGGGCGTGTTCCGAATGCGATCGATCGAGATGTCGGCGGACAGATCGTGGAATTCGGGGTCTGCACCGACGACGAGCGTCGCCTCCTGATCGAGCGCGAGGCCGGCGGCGGACGCATCACCGAGCGAGATCCCGCCCGCGCCTTTGATCTGGGCGACGGTCTGCCAGGACGGCGTGTCGATCGTCACGCCGAACCCACGGAGTACGCGCAGATCGTGGGTCCCGACGGCATACTCCGCCTCACCCGGTGTCGTGTGATTCGGATCCCCCGTTTCGAGACGCGCGATCTTGTACGCGACCTCTGTCGCGGTGGCGTGAGAGATTGCGCCGGTCGCCGCGTCCCCCTCGACGGCCTGCAGACGCTCGGTCACCGCGTCGGCCCCGGGTTCGTCGTAAAAATATGCAATGATGGCCTCCGTGTCGAAGACGTACGCAGTCATCGTTCGAGGCGCTCGTCACGGGCGCGCTCGCGGTCCTCGTCGGCGGCCCGCATCGCTCGGAGGTGATCGAGCACTGCGCCGGTCTCGTAGTCCCCGGCGTGGACGCCCTGCATCTCTTCGACGGAGGGCAGCGGATCGACCACGATCTTCCCGTTGTCCTCGTGAATCAGGACCTTTCCCGGCGTGTCGATGCCGAATCGATCGCGCAGGTCCTTGGGGATCGTCGCCTGGCCCTTTTTGGACACGCGAATGACCTCCCCCTCGTCGGTGTGACTGGACATCGCTCTCCTGATTGTACGAGTTCGTACTACTAATTTTCTTCGTAATACTGAATTGGACCCGTTGGTACCGTCGGGTTTCTGCAGACACGTCTCTGTGATCGTGAAACGACTGTCGAAGGGCGGTTTCTCCACGACCCGCCGATCAGTCTTCGAGCGCCCACAGATACCGCGCGGCGTAACTGCGATACGGCGACCAGCGCTCGGCGATCGACCGCATCTCCGCCCGCGTCGGATCGTCGAACAGTCGCTCCATCGCGCGGCGAATCCCGAGATCCTCGACCGGAAACACGTCCTCGCGCCCGAGCGCGAAGATCAGGTACATCTTCGCGGTCCAGGGCCCGATGCCTCGAACGTCGGTCAGCGCCGCCTGCACGGCTCGATCGGAGCGGCCCTCGAACGCGGCGGGCCAGTCGTGCTCGCGGTGAGCGCGTGCGGCCGCGCGGACGGCCTCGACTTTCGCCGTCGAGAGGCCGGTGTCGGCCAGTCGGTCGGGATCGGCCGCGAGCACCGCCTCCGGCGTGGGTTCGACGGCATCGAACAGGCGTTCGCGGATCGATCGCGCGGATGCCATCGACAGTTGCTGGCGGACGATCGAGACGACCAGCCGGCGGAACGGATCGGGATGCGGTTCGATATCGACCGGGCCGACGCGCTCGACGATCGGCCCCAGGTCGGGATCGCGTCTCAGGGTGGCGACGGCGTCGGTCACGATGCGTTGGGCGGCAGGTCGATGTTGGCTGCGACCGATTCGCAGTACTCCTCCTCGACCACCTCGGCAGGGACGCCCGTCACGGTCTCGCCGGCGGGCACGTCGTCGACGACGACCGCACCGGCCCCGACGGACGCCCGCTCGCCGACGGTGATGTCGCCGACCAGCGTCGCGCTCGCGCCGACGGTGACGCCGTCTTCGAGCGTGGGGTGGCGCTTCTCGCGGCGCATCGTGTTCCCCCCGAGCGTACAGCCGTGGAACATGTGCACGTCGTCGCCGATTTCGGCGGTCTCGCCGATGACTGTCCCCATGCCGTGATCGATGAAGAGTCGGTCGCCGATATCGGCACCGGGGTGGATCTCGACGCCGGTCAGGAGGCGAGCGACGTGGGCGATCAGGCGGGCCGGGAGTCGCCATCCCCGCTCCCAGAGCGCGTGCGCCACGCGATGGGCCCAGACGGCGTGGAGGCCGGCGTAGGTGAGCACGACGGCGAGGGTGCTCTCGGCGGCCGGGTCTTTCGCCTTGGCGGTGCGGATGTCGTCGCGGAGTCGGTCGAACATCGGTCAGTCCTCGAAGTCCCCACGGGACAGGGCAATTGGACACAGGTAGGTGGTCGACGCACAAAAGTCGGGTGATCGACGCGGGCCGTCGCCGGTACTCGACGATGGCCGGACGGTCGCACTCGCGGCGAGGGCGTCGGCGACCCGAACACGGAACTACCGGGCTCCCCCACGATCGGACGATGAGCGGGGAGACGACCGGCGGCGAGGGGACGACCGACATCGAGTGGCCCGCTCCGCCCGCGACAGTGCGCGAGTCGCTGCTGGCGTGGTACGACGACGGCCATCGCGACTTTCCCTGGCGTGATGGGGCCGACCCGTGGGCGATCCTCGTCTCGGAGGTGATGAGCCAGCAGACCCAACTCGACCGGATCGTCGAGCCCTGGCGTGCCTTCGTCGACCGCTGGCCGACGCCTGCTGCCCTCGCCGAGGCCGATCGGAGCGCCGTCGTTGCGTTCTGGACCGACCACAGTCTGGGGTACAACAATCGCGCCCGATATCTCCACGAGGCGGCCGCGACGATCGAAGCCGAGTTCGACGGCTCGCTCCCCGAAGATCCCGACGCCCTCCAGGAGCTGTCGGGCGTGGGGCCGTACACCGCGACCGCCGTCGCCGCGTTCGCGTTCGACCGACCGGTCGCGGTCGTCGACACCAACGTCGAGCGCGTCCTGTACCGGTTGATCGAGGGCGTCCGCGAGCGAGACGATCCGCCATACCGGGCGCTCGTCGAGGCGCTACTCGATCGCGATCGACCGGCGGCGTTCAACAACGCCATCATGGAACTCGGCGGCGTGGCGTGTTCGCCGACGCCGGCCTGCGACGACGCCGACTGTCCGTTTCGCTCGCACTGCCATGCCTACCGGACGGGTGATTTCACCGCGCCGGATGTGCCCACTCAGCCCACCTTCGATGGGTCGCGCCGGCAGTTCCGCGGTCGGGTCCTCCGCGCGCTCGATCCGGGCGATCCACGTCCGGTCGACGCGCTCGGCCACACGATCCGCGTCGATTACGATCCCGCGGGCGACCCCGGTCGCGACTGGCTGGAGGGATTGCTCGCCGACCTCGAGGCCGATGGATTGATCGAACGATTCACCGAGGAGGGCCGCGAGGTCGTCGCC
Source organism: Halococcoides sp. (assembly GCA_042216835.1). GTDB lineage: Archaea > Halobacteriota > Halobacteria > Halobacteriales > Haloarculaceae > Halococcoides. The sequence goes on along the minus strand of JBDGTN010000109.1, from coordinate 46,645 downwards.
CTGCAGTCCTGAGTCGATCGAGGCTGACAGAGGAGGGACTGCGATGCAGAGAGGCAGACTGCGAGGCCGAGAAGGGACTGCGAGGCGCGCGGGAACCACGACGCCGACCACGATCCGCTGGCGACCCTGGTCTTTTTCGCGGGCCCTGCCGTAGCACAGGCCATGACGGCTCTCGAAGACGCGCTCGCGGAACTCGATGGGGTGTTCGCGGACCTTCTGGAGTCCGAATCGGCCTATTGCCTCCGGATCGACGTGCCCGGTGCGACCCCCGACTCGACGGCCGTCCGGGCGGGCGACGGCCGCCTGTCGATCGAGGCCCACCGCCAGAAAAACCCGCCTGCGGAGTACGACTACGTCGAGGAGCACCGCCAGATGATCCTCGATGTCGACCTCCCGCTGCCCGCGATCGTCGACCCCGACGACGCCGAGGCCAGCGTCGACCGGGGCGTCCTCGAACTCCACCTGCCGAAACGACACACCGACGGCGTCGAAATCTCGATCGAGTCCTGAGGACTGGCGGAAAACGTCCTGGGAAGGGGGAGTGACGACGGTCACATCCTGAGGGAGAGACAGTGAGCGAGTGCCGTTCCGCGGCTCTTAAACCCGCACCGCCCGAACGGCCGGATATGCCAGTCCCAGGTGTGCCAACGGACGACGATCCGGAACTCGAACTGCCCTGTGGGGAGACCGTCGATGCCCGGGAGTTCGACCTCAATACGAGTGAGATCGACTGTGAGTGTGGCGAAGCCCACGGCGTTGTGCTCGATACCGATCCACTCACGCGGTTCGTCCCCGATCAGATGGCCCGCATCCTCGAAGAGACCGTCAAGCCGCGCGAGACAGATCACACCTTCGGGACGCTCCACGCGATGGGGATGCTCGCCGACGAGGTGCCCCAGACGGTCGCGTCGGCCGATGTCTCCGAGAACGGCGACCTGGGCTTCAACTACGTCTGGGTCAGTGACTTCACCGCCCGCGAGGTCCACGTCTTGCTCGTCCAGTTGCTGGTCGATCTGATGGACCACGCCGTCGACGAGGTCGGCGACGACTCGATCAAATCCCAGTTCACCGAACAGCTCGAAGGGCTCGATGTCGAGGAGTTCGTCGATCAGTACCGTACAGAACGATCCTTCGAGGGGCCCGAGGACTCGCCGGTCTGAGCGGACCTTGCACCGGTCCGAGTGATTCTCGCGCGTGATCGGCCCGCGTAGGTGACCGATCGCCGCTGGGGCCGACGATACCATCGCCGTTTCCGACGCTCCCAAACGCTCTTGTCGTTCGGCGGCCGGGTCCCTCCATGGAGACAGTCGATCTGCCGAACGGCGATATGCCACAGCTCGGGCTTGGAACGTACAAACTCCACGGCGAGACCCTCAATGAGGTTCTGGACGCGGCCCACGACGTGGGTTATCGACATGTCGATACCGCCGAGGGCTACGACAACGAGGCGGATCTTGGCGAGGCGCTGGCGAGCTACGATCGGGACGATTTCTGGCTCACCTCGAAGGTCCTGCCCTCGAATCTCGACTACGAGTCGGTGATCGACGCCTGCGAGGACAGCCTGGATCGGCTGGGCGTCGATCGGCTGGATCTCTATTTGATCCACTGGCCCAATCCGGCCGTCTCGATCCGCGAAACGCTGGACGCGATGGCGACGCTCGTCGATCGCGACTGCGTCCGGAACGTCGGCGTCTCGAACTTCTCGGCCTACCAGTTCCGGGCGGCCCGGCGGGTCAGTCCCGTTCCGATCGCGGTGAACCAGGTCGAGTTCCACCCCTACTACCCCCAGGATCGCCTGCGAGAGGTGCTCGACGACGCCCCGACGGCACTGGAGGCGGCCGCGCCGCTGGCGCGAACGGCGGTCTTCGACGATCCGACCATCGCATCGATCGCCGAGCGATACGACCGCACGCCCGCCCAGGTCGCGCTGCGCTGGGCGATCGAACACGGCGCGACGGTCATTCCGCGGTCGTCCTCGCCCGAGAACGTCCGGTCGAACGCCCACGTGTTCGACTGGTCGCTCGACGAGGCAGATCGCGACGCGATCGATGCGATCGAGACCCGCGAGTCCGCCTACTACGAGGGCTTTGACTTCGCCGACGAGACCTACGGCATCAGCGAGTGAGCGGCGGAACTGCGAGTGAGCAACGAGATCCGTGCGCGAGCGACGGAACCTGCGAGTAAGCAACGAGATCCGTGCGCGAGCGACGGAACCTGCGAGTAAGCAACGAGATCCGTGCGCGAGCGGCGGAACTGCGAGTGAGAACGGTCAAGGCCGGCGACCACGATCGACCGCTATGCCCACGGGCGATCCGGTGGCTGGCCCCGATCCCGACGTGGCGGAGCTTCTCGATCGAATGACGCTGGCCGAGCAGTGCGCCCAGCTCGTCGGCGTCCGGCCGCGCGAGGTGACCGACTCGAACGGCGAGTTCGACCCCGCCGCGGCCGACGAGGTGATTCCCCATGGCGTCGGCCACCTCACCCGCGTCGGCGGCGGGGCCGACACCGATCCCGCGGCCGCCGCCCGCCTCGCGAACGCGGTCCAGCGCTACTGTCGCGAACAGACCCGCCTCGGCATTCCCGCAGTCCCCCACGAGGAGTGTCTCTGTGGCTATATGGGCCCCGGCGGGACGGTCGTCCCGCAGGCGATCGGGATGGCCGCGACCTTCGATCCCGCGCTCCAGGCCGACGTGACCGAGGCGGTCGGCGCGGAACTGCGGGCGATCGGCTGTCGACAGGCGTTCTCGCCGGTCCTCGACGTGGGGCGAGACCCCCGGTTCGGCCGGATCGAGGAGACATACGGCGAGTCGCCCGCGCTGATCGAGGCGATGGCGACGGCCTTCGTCGAGGGGCTTCAGGGCGAGGACCTCCAGAACGGCGTCGCCGCGACGGTCAAACACGTCATCGGCCACGGCCGGCCAGCGGGCGGCCGATCGCGCGGATCGGTCCGGATCGGCCCCCGCGACCTCCGGGCGGTCCACGGCCGGCCGTTCGAGACGACGATCGCCGCGGCGAATCCACGAGCCGCGATGAACGCCTACAACGACGTTGACGGCCGCCCGTGTGCGAGCAGTCCCGAGATTCTCGAGGGGTTGCTCCGCCGGGACTACGCGTTCGACGGGACGGTCGTCTCTGATTACTTCTCGATCGCCCAGCTCGCGAGCGTCCACGGCGTCGTCGGGGACGACCGCGAGGCTGCCATCGCGGCGCTCACCGCAGGCATCGACGTGGAGGTGCCGGAGGCCGACACGTATGCTCACCTGAGGGCGGCCGTCGTGGACGGCGATCTCGATCGCGCGACCGTCCGGCGGGCCTGCCGGCGCGTCCTCGACCTCAAGGTCGATCTCGGGCTGTTCGCGGACCCGTACGTCGATCCCGACCGGGCGAGCGAGCGGGTCGGGGCCGAGCGCACCCGCGCAGTCGCCGAACGAGCGGCCCGCGAATCGATCACGATCGTCGAGCGCGGTCCACTCCCGATCGACGCGGGCGTGGCCGACCGGATCGCGGTCGTCGGCCCGCAGGCCGACGCGACGCTCGGCCTGCTCGGCGATTACGCCTATCCCGTCCACATGGAGGGCGACGCGACCGACGTGATCTCGCCGCTCGCGGGCCTGCGGCGGACGGTTGAGGCCGCGATCGAGCACGCCACCGGCGCCCCACTCGTCGCCGAGGATCGCTCGGGGATCGACGCCGCCCGTTCGATCGCGGCCGACGCCGACCTGACGATCGCCTGCGTGGGCGCGCGGTCGGGGCTGTTCGCCGCCGAGACCGAGGATGGCGAGTACACCGGCCGCGCGACCGCCGGCGAGGGCATCTCGCGGGCCACCCTCGACCTGCCGGGCGTCCAGTCCGAACTGCTCGACGCGCTCGCGGCGACCTCGACCCCGACGGTCGCGGTCGTGATCGCGGGCCGGCCGCTCCGGGTCGAGGCGGCCGTCGACGGGCTGGTGTACGCCTGGCTGCCCGGTGAGCGCGGTGGTCTCGGCCTCGCGAATGCGCTCGCGGGCACCGACCCCGGCGGCCGACTGCCGGTCTCGATCCCCCGTTCGGCGGGGCACATCCCGGCCCACCACGCCCGCCGGCCCCGCTCTGGCCCCGACGGGTACCGCTTCGACTCTGGCGACCCCCTCTACCCGTTCGGCGCGGGCGAGAGCTACGCCTCGATCGAGTACGGCCCGCTCGACGTCCCGGAATCGATCGGGACGAGCGAGACGCTGACCGTCGGGACGACCGTCGCGAACGCGAGCGACAGGACGGGCGTCGCGGTCCCGCAGGTGTACGCCACCGATCTGCCGGGCGATCGTACCCGACCCGAGCGCGACCTGCTCGCGTTCGCCCGCGTCGATCTCGATCCCGGCGAGTCGCGGCGCGTTGAGGTCTCGATCCCGCCGGTCGCACTCGCCGACTACGACGCCGACATGCACCGCGTCCTCGCGCCCGGGACCGGCGAGATCGCACTCGGCCGATCGAGTGCGGAGCTGGTCGATCGGGCGACGCTGGCGATCGAGGGAGAGCGACGGCGATACCCGCCCGGCCGCGATCATCGCGCGACGGTCGCGGTCGAGTGAGCGATCGATCGATCCCAACCGGCGACGACCGAGCCGGCCGGTCGCCACGCCTAAAGTGTGGGTCCCCGAAACGGCGATCATGTCCGACGCGAACGCCGTCGCCGAGGTCTCCGCGACCGTCACCGACGTGATCGACCGGATCGGCGAGGCCGTCATCGCCGAGCGCGACTTTCTCGAGACCGTGATGACCGGCTTTCTCGCCCGCGGACACGTCCTGCTCGAGGATGTCCCCGGCACGGGAAAGACGCTCACGGCCGTTGCGATGGGCGACGCGCTCGGCCTGGAATACAGTCGCATCCAGTTCACCCCGGATCTGCTCCCGAGCGACATCACGGGCTCGCACGTCTTCGACGAACAGGAGGGATCGTTCCGATTCCAGGAGGGGCCGATCTTCGCGAACGTCGTGCTGGCCGACGAGATCAATCGCGCGCCGCCGAAGACCCAGTCGGCGCTGCTCGAGGCGATGGACGAGGGCCAGGTGACCGTCGGCGGGACGACCTACGACCTGCCGGAGCCGTTTTTCGTGATCGCCACGCAAAACCCCATCGAGCAGGAGGGGACCTTCCAGTTGCCCGAGGCCCAGCGCGACCGGTTCGTGGTCAAGACCTCGATGGGCTATCCCGAGCGGACGGGCGAACTCGAACTGATCGATCGGCGCTCCGATCGAACGACGATGATGCCGACAGTCGACCCGGTCGTCGATGCCGGCGAGGTCGAGCGCCTCCGTCAGTATCCCGAGCAGGTGACCATGGAGCAGTCCGTCCGGGAGTATATCGTCGACATCGCCCGGGCGACACGCACCGACAGCCGCGTCGAGGTGGGCGTCTCGCCACGGGGCATCCAGCGGTTCTACGAGGCGGCCCGCGCCCGTGCGGTCGTCGCCGGCCGGGACTTCGTCGCGCCAGACGACGTGAAAGCCGTCGCCTCCGCCGTCGTGACCCACCGCCTGATCCTCACCTCCGAGGCGTCGATCCGCGATATCGACCCCGCCTCGGTCACGGACGCCGTCCTCGAATCGGTCGCGGTGCCGGGCGCGACCGGCGAGTGACTACCCCCGGAGGCCGATCAGTCCGATCACGACCGCCCCGGCGGCGACGACCGCCCCGACCGCCGTCAGCCGCGGCGCGGGCAGGATCGAGAGGCCACCGACCAGCACGGCCGCACCGAGTGCGCCCGAGACCGCGATCGCGGCCGTTCCGGACGCCTGGACGGACTCGAGTCGCGGCGCGGCAACGGCATCGAGTTCCGCCCGCATGACGACGCCGCGCTCGGTCGCGTCCCAGACGACGATCGCGAGCGCGATCGCGCCAGCGACGATCAGCGGTCGGCCGGCGGTGATGGCGACGACGATCGCAGCGATCGCAAGCCCCGCACTCGCGATCGCTCCCGCTCCAGAGCGGCGCGGGACGATCCGGAGCTGAATCCCTGCCGCGACGACGAGGAGGCCGATCGCGAGAACGATCAGGGCGATCAGTGCGGCGGCGAGCGCGATCCCGAACGGCGAGACCGCCGTGACGACCTGCCGGACGGAATCGCGAGCGGACGACGGAACGACCTCGAGAGTCCCTCGGATGACCGGCCCCGAGAGCAAGGCCGCGAGCAGGATGGCGACCCCACCCACGAGCGACGGCCCGACGCGCCCGGCGATCGGTGCCACCCGGCCGGCCAGACGCCGCCCCACGACGGACGCGACGAGCACCGCGAGTGCGAGGGCGATCGCCGCGAGGAGGACGACTCGCACCGGCGGCGCGCCGACCATGGCGACGAGAGACGCCAGCGGCGGCACCGCCATCTGGACCGTCCAGAGGATCGGACTCGCCCCGAGGACCTGAACACCGAAACTCGCGATCGCGAGGCTGGCAACGAGCGTCGCGATCATCGTCGCCCGATACCACCACTGCTGGATCGCGTCGAACGAGGTGACGATGTCGTCGCGTTGCGACCGCGGCCAGAGTTCGACGATCGGGACCGCCGCGACCGCCCGGCGAGTCGTCTCGATCGCCAGCGCGACCATCGTGGCGAGCGTCACCACCCGAACGGGGAAGTATTCGGGTGCGAGGAGGACTCTGACGAGTGCCGCGATGGCGCCCTCGCCGACGTGCGCGACGGCCGCCGGCGCGACCGCGTCGAACCGGACGCCGATCACCGCGCCGAGAACGGCCGCGACCGGGAGGGCAGTCAGCACCGTGGTCTGCCAGAGCCGGGTGACTGCGCCGTCGCCGATGCCGTCCCGGAGCGTCCCGACGACGCCAGTACTCGCCATGCCCGCAGCCAGAGCGATCGCGACGAACCTCAGGACCCGGCGGGCGAGCAGCGCGGGTCGATCGACCGCGTCGATCGAGACCGCGTCGACGATCGACAGGGCGAGCGCACCGAGGGCGAGGACGGCGACGATCGGCGCGAGGATACTCGCCAGCGCCGTCCAGACCGGCTCCTCGCGGGCCCGGGCGAGAATCGCTCCACCCAGGCTCGTTCCCGCCACCGCCGCGAGTGCCGTCGCCCTCGCCGATCCGCCCGCCGCGAGCAAGAGAGCGAGCGCGCCCGCCGTGGCCACCGCCGCGATGATCGTGCCGGTCCGACTCGTCCCCGACCCGGTCGTCACCGACCCGCCGGATTCGGCCCACCACGCGGCGTCCTCGGACAGGGCCATCGAGTCGTCTCGTCCGTCGCTCGTCGTCGGGGCGCCGCTCGGGGCTGTGGCGTCGTCGGCCGGCCCGTCGTCGGTCATCTCGTCGCTGGACTCTCGGTCCGCTCCGGCTGTGGCGTCATCGTCGCCCGGACTCTCGGTCTCGACCGTCCCGGCGTCGGAGTCGAACATCGCCTCGCGAATCCCGGCCCGGGCGAACAGGACATAGGCATACCGCGCGGCCACGACGACGAGCGTGATCGCCGACAGAGCGAGCACGATCGCGAGACCGTCGGGACCACTCCGGGTCGTCTGCAGGACGACCCCGGCGGGCATTCCCATCAGCGCACCTCCCTGGCGACCGACCGGGCGATCGCCACCGGCAGCTGGTCCTCGCGATCCCAGTCGACGACCGTCGCCCCGAGCAACCGGAGGCGATCGAGGCGTGTGACGCGCTCCATCGTCCCGATGCGGCCGCCGATCGAGTCCGCCGGCGTCCGGGGCGACAGGACGATCACCTCGTGACCGCCGGCCCGGAGCGACTCGACGATCGATACGACGCCGTCGTCGCGGGCCGGCGTACAGAACAGGACCTGCGCGCCCCCCGGTATGTGACCGCGAAGGCGATCGGACTCGGACCCGCCATCGGCGACGAGGGGGTCCGCCCGGGTGGCGTGCTCGCCGCCGGTCGCGGCTGCGTTGCAGACTGCCGCCGCGTGCCGGCCGAACGAGTCCGAACGGGCGGGCACCCACGCGGGCCGGCGGCCGTCGATCGGATCGCGACAGCCGAGCGCACCGACGGAGACGTGATGGCCCTCCTCGAGGAGCACCCCCACGGCGAGCGTGCCGGCATAGGCGCTCAGGGTCGCCCCCGTGGGGCGTGATCGATCGGGGGCGACGTGGGCCCCGGGCCGACTGTCGACGACGACGCTGACGTGAACGGCGCGCTGCTCGCGATAGTCGACGGTCGCGAGCGATCTGGTCTCGGCGAACTGCCGCCAGTCGATCCGCTCGATCGGGTCACCCGGTCGATACTCCCGCGTGGCGTAAAACTCGATCCCGGGGCCGCCCGCGTCCGTCGGCAACTGCCCGGCGTAAGCCATCGTCTCCCGATCGATGGGGAGGTCGTCGGCGGAGACTCGACACTCGATTGCGGCGGTGCCCGCCGCCTCGATCGCCACGTCGCGCTGTCTGACCCCACCGAACGACCGCGCGCGGACTGCGACAGGATCGAACTCGTAGGCGCCGCGATCGCCGACGACGGTGTAGGTGACGGTGGTCGAATCGCCGGTCAGGAGCGTCGCGCCACCGCGAGGCCGACCGTCGACGACGCCGAGTTCGTCGGGCACGCCGTCGACGATCCGGCAGTCGGGGATCGCGTGATCGCCGACGTTCTCGACGGTGAGCGTCACCTCGATCGACTGCCCGGGCAGCGGCGTCTCCGGATGGATCTCGCGGGTCACCCGGACGGCATCCTCGACAGCGGGCGTGCGCGCGACCGCCCCCTGGACGACGACCGCCAGCGGGACGACCGTCGCCACCAGCGGGACGGCACTCCCGGTGGCGATGCCGGCCGCCACGAGGACGATCACGAACGCGCGGTGGACGCGATACCGGGCGACTCTCACGATCGATCACCCCCGAGCGCGGCCCGGAGTCGACCCAGTCGCGAGCGATCGATCCGCTCCGGCCGCTCGTAGTCGGCGATGCGATCCTCGCAGACGGCCTCGACGGCGCGGAGCGATCGCCTCACGCGCCGGTCGTAGGCCCGACCGGGGTACAGCCACGCATAGAGCCGGTGGGAGAATGGATAGTCGACCGCGTCGTCGTCACCGAGAAACGCCGCCGCGATCGGATCGTCGGTCCACTCACCGTTTGCGATCGGTCGATCGGCATCGTCGAGCAGATCGACCAGGAGGTCCCGAAGCGGCCCCCGGAGCGGTTCACCGTCGGCGGTCGCGAGGTGATGGTCGCGGCCGGGCGCGCCGGGCAGGCGCTCGCGCCACTGCTCGACGGCGTCGGTGCGGTCCGCACCGGCGATGTCCACCTCGCGTTCGGCCGATTCGACTTCGAGATCGACCCACGCCCCGGCACGGTCGGACGTGCGCCACGCCCAGGTTGCGACGGCGCCCAGCAGTGCGAGCACGAGACCGGCAAACAGCAGGGCCATCTCGACCCGATCGCCGCCGGTATCGACACTGCGAAGCGTCTCGGGAATCGTCTCCGGGGCGACGGCGACGACGAGCGCCACCGCGACGCCGATCAGGGCGAGCGCGCCGAACGCCTGCGCTCGGGACAGCCAGGTCATCGGTCGCCCTCCGACCTGAGATCGGCGAGTGCGCCCCGCAATCGCTCGATGCGTGACTCGTCGATCGATCGGCCGCCGTATTCGGCAGCCCGATAGGCGTCGGTCAGCCGGCGAACCGGGCGCTCGGGGAAGCCCCGATCGATGGCACGCCGGGCGATCTCGCCGGGTGTGCGCGTCGCCGGCCGGGGCGGCCGGACGAGGTCGACGAACTGCCGCCAGATCGCCCGGAGCCCCCGTGGTGCGCGTTCGATCGAGTCCGCGGGATCGGTGGCCCGGGCGGTCGCGGGGCTCTCGCGGGCGGTCGACCGCTCCGATGCGAACAACGACTGCAGCCAGGCCCGCCACCGATCCAGGAGTCGGCGCGGGTCCAGCGCGGCGAGCGCACCGACCCCGTCCTGCGAGAGTCGACGGGTCACCGCGAGGAGGCGATTCGAGAAGTCGACCGCGCCGCGAGCGAGGCGGACGAGTGCGACGACCGCGCGGCGATACGCGAGTTTGAGCGTGGCCGGCAATCGCCGGATTGCCGCGGCGAGTGACGTGGCCGCGTCGGTCGGGTCGTCGGCGCGTCGCCCGATCGCCACCGCGATCGCGACGAGCACTGCGAGGGCGAGCAGCCCCACCAGCACCGCGTTCCGCACGAGTGCGAGCCCCGCCGTCGCCCGAGCCCCCTCGGGCCCGGTCGCGACGACGGTCGTCCCCGTCAGGGGCAGTGTCACGGGCACGGTCCCGTTCGCGCCGGTCTCGCCGATGCGGTCGCCGCCGACGGAAACCGTCGCGCCCTGGACCGGGGTCCCGTTACGGGTGACGACCACCGTCGCCGGCGTACCGGGCAATAACACCGGCAAGCCCTCCATGGAGATCGCAAGCGCCCCGCGATCGTCGGTCGCGGCAGCAATCTCGACGGTGGCGTTCCCGGCGACGTCACCGCGTCTGACCGTGACGGTGTGGTTTCCCGGCGCGAACCCCGCGAGGTCGACCGCGAGACGGCCGCGGTCGGAGGTCGTGCCGACCGATCGCCCGTCGATCGAGACCGTCGCGGACCGGACGGGTACGCCCTCGATCGTGGCCTCGACGACCGCCCGCCCGCCGACGACGGTATCGCCCGAGACCGCGACCGTCGCGGTCGTCGTCGTGTTGAACGTCGCCGAATAGGCGGTCCGCGAGGGATCAGGGTCGCTCAGCCCCGCGACCGGACCGCCGATCCCCGCGACCGGACCGCCGATCCCCGCGACCGGGCCGGCGAGGGCGGCGTCGGGTGCGGTCGTCTCGACGGTGACGGACACGTTGCTCTCGTAGGGCAGCGTCGCCACCACCTCGCCGTCGGCATCGGTCCGGCCGACGAACTCATCTTCGATCAGGACGCGAACGTCGCTGGCGGGACGGCCGTCCCGGCGGACGGTCACGATGACCGGCGCGCCGGGCACCGATCGGTTGAGCGAGATTTCGAATCCGCCGCCGGCCGTCGTCTCCACCGGCGTCGGCTCCGCGGTCGGCGTCGCGGCCACCGTCGGCGTCGGCTCGTCGGTCGTGGTCGGTTCCGGGGTCGTCGTGGCACCGTCCGCGGTCGAGGACGGCGTGAGGTCCGGCGTATCGGCCGACTCCGGGAAATTTCGGTGAACACCCTCGGCCTTCGAGTTCCCACCGCTGGCCGTCGGTTCGAACCGAACCCAGCCGATATCGGGGAAGTACACCTCGGTCCAGGCGTGCGCCTCGGCCCTGGTCACCTGATATTCGTTCTCGCCGACCTTCGACCCGGACGCATAGCCCGTGACGTATCGGGCGGGAATGCCCTGCGTCCGGAGCATGACGGCCATCGTCGTCGCGAAGTGTTGACAGAATCCGGCATCGGCCTCGAAGATGAACTGGTCGGCCATCGGGCGGTCGTCCTCGAGGGTCGTCTGCTTGGAATACTCCTTGTTCTCTTTCAGCCAGTCTCGAACGACGAGCGCGGTCTCGAACGGCGAATCGGTCTCAGCGGTCAACTCGTCGGTGAACTGCGCGACGCGATCGGGCGTTTGGTCGGGCACCTGCGTGTAGCGGTCCTCGATGGCGGCCGGGTAGTCCCGTCCCGCCGCCTTGAGCGCGGCGGGATCGGATCGCGGGACGAGGCTCCGGGCGGTGTACTGCGTCCCCGCCGAAAGTTGGTCGGCCGACTGGACGCCGCCGGTGGGCGCGACCGCGAGTTGCGGCGAGTCCCCGACGACCTCGATCGCTGTCGGTCGCCACATCGTCGGCAGGTGACGCCGTGGGGCCTGGAGGCTGACGGTGTATCGAACGGGTGATGCCGACGCCCGCGGCCCGCCGAGGTCGAGCGTCGACCCGTCGGTCGATGCAAACACGCCGGGGTCGGCCCATCCCGTGCCGGTGTAGGTGCGATAGGCCCGAATGCGCCAGTACGCGGGACGAGGCGACCACGCCCGGAAGATCGGGGTGCGGTTCTTCTGGGTGCAGTTCTCGCTCAGGTCGATCGAGTCGTCCGTCGAGGGCGTCAGTTGCTCCGGCGTACTGGTTGCTTCGGGAGTCCGATCCGTCTCCGTTCGTGATCGATCTGTCGGCGTGTCCTGATCAGTCGTCGGTCGGGCCGTCGTCGGCGTCGACGGAGGGGAGTCCGTGCCGTCACTCGACCCGTTCACGTCGAGGCCACCGTCACCGCCGAGGCTGGGTCCGACGCCGTCGAGGCCGGGCCCCGACAGGCCGAACGCCGAACTCGACGGCATCAACAGGGCCGCGAGAACGATGGCAGCGACGATCAGGGCGACGGAGACGAGTTCGTCGACCGCAACGTCCGACCCCGAATATCCCATAGATTGACAGACAGTCCGACCACCAAAAATCCCCGTGACTTCGGTCCGATCGACGCCCCTCCGGCCGATCACGACCGCCAACCAGAACGACCAAATCGCCGGCGCGACATCGCACTGTCGATGGACTGGGAGACCGATCGACAACTGCAGATTCGGATGGCACTCGCGGTGGGTTTGCTCGCGATCATGCCGGTGGCGTTCATCTACGCGTTCGTCCTGGCCATCAACGAGGTGGGCCTGCCGCTGCTCGGGTGGGCCACCGACCGCCAGTTCTACGGGGCCGTCTACGTCGAGCCATGGCTGGTGATCGGCGTTGTCCTCGTCGGGTTCGGGGCGCAGTACCTCCTCGGCGATCGCATCGCCCTGCGCTCGATCGGGGCGCGCCGGGTCACCGCCGACCAGGCCCCGGAGCTCGTGGATCGGGTCACCCGACTGGCTCAGACCGCTGGCGTGCCAGCGCCGTCGGTCGCAGTCAGCGACGCGGACGTGCCCAACGCCTTCACCGTCGGGACGCGGCCGTCGACGGCGACGATCGTCGTCACGCGCGGACTGCTCGACGCACTCGATGGGGACGAACTCGACGCCGTGCTCGCTCACGAACTCGCGCACGTCAAAAATCGCGACGTGGCGGTGATGTCGCTGGCGTACGTCGTCCCGACGATCACCTACCTCGTGGCGATCGTGGCCTTCGGAGTGGTGCGTGGCGTCGGCCACTCGCTGGGCTCACTGCGACACGGGCGGGGCAACGGCCGGGGCCTCCTCGTCCTCGTCGCGGTCGTCCTCGTGAGTTCGATCGTCACGCTGGCCATCTCGGCGCTGTTCTGGCTCGGCAGTTTCACCCTCTTTCGGGTGCTCTCCCAGTACCGGGAGTTCGCGGCCGATCGCGCCGCAGCGGCGATGACCGGTGCGCCGGCCGCGCTGGCGAGTGCGCTCGCGACGGTCGACGACGCGATGAGCGACCTTCCCGATCGGGATCTCCGGGCGGTCGACGGCGGGATCGAGGCGCTCTATGTCGCACCGATCGACGACTACCAGTTTGGCGAGGATCGCAAGCTGATCAGCAGCGACGTCTTCCCGGCGACCCATCCCGACACCGACGAGCGCATCGATCGCCTCCGCGATCTGGCGGGTGAGATGGCGTGATGGATCGCCGAACGATGCTGGCCGCACTCGTCGCGGGGTCGGGCGCGATCGCTGGCTGTGGCTACCGGCCCGGGCCGGGCGACAGGCGCTGGACGGCCGATATGCTCGGCGAAATCGTCGGATCGACCGATCGACACCTCGTCGTCCGCGTGCCACCCATCGTGGACTGGGGCACCGGCGCGCTCCACTTTCTCGACAGCCGGACGGGCGAGCGGACCGGATCGGTCGGCACGGGTCGATTCGAGGAGACGCCCATGCGACTCGAGCGCGACCCGGAGCCGGTGCCATTCCGCTCGTCGATCGGCGTCGGGAGCGACCTGGCGATCGGCGCGACGGCGTCCGGGACTCACGCGATCCGACCCGATGGGACGGTCGCGTGGTCGATCGACCGGCCGCTCCAGACCCCGGCCGTCGCCGGCGACGTGGTCCTCGGGCACGAGCCACACTCGCCCCGGATCTGGGCGGTCGCCCGGACGGACGGATCGACAGTGTGGTCGGCCGACCTGCCGGCCCTGGACGTCCCGGAGGACGCCCATCCCGCCAGCAGACCGGAGATCACGGCCGCCCACGCCACGGGCGACGGAACGGTCGCGCTGTTCTCCATCGGGGGCGTCGACCTCGTCGTCGTCCGGGGCGAGGGGACGATCGGATGGCGACAGTCCTTCGAGAGACGCGTCCACGGGATCAGACCGATCGGCCCGGAGGTCGTCGTCGTGTTCGAGCCCCCCGGTCTGGGTGGTCCGGCCCAGATCTGCCGGCGCTTCGATCGCGAGACGGGCGAGCGGATCGACGAGTGGTCGATCGACGCGGGAGACACCGCGATCGCCGCCGATCGACTCTATGTCGCGACCGATGGCCGCCTGGAGGCGCGAGCGCTCCGAACAGGCGAGGTGCTGTGGACGCTGACGCCCGACGGGCCCCCGATCGACGACGCGGTGATCGCCGACGACCGCGGCGTCATCGTCTCGATCGGCGAGGATGGCATCGACGCGGAGTACCACCTCGGCGAGGTTTCGATCGCGGACCGCGAACTCGTCTGGCAGGGCATCCAGGGGTCCGTCATCGGGCTGTTCGATGCGACGATCGTCCTCGACACCGCCGAGGGGCTGATGGGGCGGTACCGACGGCCACCCGCCTGAGACTACCACTCCTCGGGCCAGACGCCCGCGACCCGCATGCGATCGGCCATGCCGGTCGCCTCGAAGGTCTCACGAATCGTCGCGGGCGAACGCCGCGGGAGGTCCGCATCGAGCAGTCGATCGATCGCGACCGCCGCGACCATCGCGTGATCGCGCACCGTCGCGATCGAGACCTTCTCCCGGGTATCGGCGGCGGTGTGCGTCCAGCCCCGGTCCCACCGCGCCATCCGCCCGTCGGGGCGCGTGCTGTGAAACTGCAGGGCGGGCACGCCCCGCCGGAGGAACGGCCAGTGATCGCTGTAGGGATGGACCCGGGGCTCGCGATCGATCGGCCGGTCGAGGGCGTCCGCCGTCGCCGCGATCACCTCGGCGAGCGCGCCCGATCCGTGCGTGATCGCCTTCGGCCGCGGGTGGCGGCCGATGCCGTCACAGTTGACGACCGCGCGAATCCGATCGGTGTCGAGATCGGCCGCCAGCGCCGTCGATCCGAGCAGGCCGACCTCCTCACCGCCGACGGTCGCCACCTCGACGCCCACCGGGAGATCGACCGCGGCGAGCACCTCGACGATCGCACTCAGCGCGGCGACGCCCGCGGCGTTGTCGAGAGCGCCCTCGCCGATCGAGTGCGCATCGTGGTGGGCCAAAACGAGGACGCGCTCGTCGGTGTCCGGGCCGACGCGCCCGCGGACGAGGTGGGTGTGGCCCTCGCCGGTGTGGGCCTCGACCGACAGATCGACCGATCGAGCGCGCTCCAGACGAGCGGCGGTCTCGTGACTGATGCCGGCGGCGACGATCGGGCCCGTCTCGCCCGTTCCGATCGTGCCCGTCGGGCGAAGCTGTCCGGGCCGGTCGTGGGCGAGCAGGAATCCCGCTGCGCCGGCGTCGGCGGCGCGCCCGACCGCCTCCAGGCGGTGAGTGTCGCCACCGGTCCGGGCGAGCGCGATCGCGCCGTCGAGATCGCCCGCCGTCGCCTCGATCGATCGGACCGGCCCGGAGACCGTTCCCGACGGTGAGTACGGCAGCGCGATCGCGTCGACGGTGCGGTCGCCGGGTCCGTCAGCCGCCGAATCGATCGACAGCGTCGCGCCCCCGCCGGTCCAGACGGTGATCGGGACGGTCTCGCGATGCACGCCAGTCGCGCCCGCCCCGTCGAGGTGATCGACGAGAGCGTCGGCCGTGCGTCGCTCGCCTGCCGTCCCGGTGAATCGATCGCGGGCGGTCAGATCGTCGAGCACGGCCCGCGGGAGCGAGGAGTGCCAGACCCGACCGAGCGCGCGTTCGAGGGCCGCGTTCATGCTCCGGCCATCGGGGCCGCCCCTCAAAAATCGCCGGGCAAGCGGGCCGATCGCGGGACGACGACCCGGGCAGACCACAACACAACGCTATTGAGGGGCGGCCCGCTCGCTCCGACATGAACGGGGGCGGGCACGCGTGAGCGACGAGGAACTCGCGAAAGACCTCGGCCCGCTGGCGGCGCTGACCATCGGCGTCGGGACGATGATCGGGGCGGGGATTTTCGTGCTCCCCGGCGATGCCGTCACCACCGCCGGATCGCTCGCCGTCGGGTCGTTTCTTGTCGGTGGCGGGATCGCGCTGCTGACGGCACTCTCGGCCAGCGAACTCGGCACGGCGATGCCACGGTCGGGCGGGGCGTACTTTTATGTCAACCACGCCCTGGGACCGCTCTTTGGGTCGATCGCGGGGTGGGCCAACTGGCTCGGCCTGGCCTTCGCGTCGGCGTTTTACATGGTCGGGTTCGGCAAGTACGTCCAGCGGATCCTCGGCATCGCGGGCACGATCGGACTGGGGCCGGTCACGATCGATGTCGTCTCGGTGCTCGCCCTGGCGGCGGGCGCGTTTTTCGTCGGCGTCAACTACGTCGGCGCGAAAGAGACCGGCACGCTCCAGAACGTCATCGTGGTCGTTCTCGTGGCGATCCTGGGCGTCTTTACCATCGTCGGTGGCTTCCGGGCCGATGTCGCGAACTTGCCGGCGAGTGCGGGCCTGCCGAACATGCTCACGGCGACCGGGTTCATTTTCGTCTCCTATCTCGGATTCGTCCAGATCACGAGCGTCGCCGAGGAGATCAAGGATCCGGGACGGAACCTGCCCCGGGCGGTCATCGGGAGCGTCGTGCTGGTCACCGGCATCTACGCGCTCGTTTTGTTCGTGATGAGCGCCGCGGTCGAACCGGGCTTCATCGCGACCCTGGGGAGCGCCGAGATCGCCGTGGTCCAGGTCGCCGACGTGTTGCTCGGACCGGTGGGCGGTATCGCCATGTTGTTCGGCGGTCTCCTGGCGACGGCCTCCTCGGCCAACGCGTCGATCCTGGCGTCCTCGCGGATCAACTTCGCGATGGGGCGCGATCGAGTGATCTCGCCGGAGCTCAACGAGGTTCACCCGCGGTTTGCCACGCCATACAAGTCGATCGCGATCACCGGTGGGCTCATGCTCGCAGCGATCGTCATCGTGGACCTGCTCGGCGGGAATGCCGTCAAGGACCTCTCCTCGCTCGCCAGTTTCCTCCACCTCGTCATCTACGGCCTGCTCAATATCTCCTTGATCGTCATGCGAATGGCCGATCCGCCGGAGTACGATCCCGCGTTCCGGGTGCCACTCTCGCCGCTCGTCCCGGCAGTCGGCACGCTGACCGCCTTCGCGCTCATCGCCTTCATCGATACCGATATGATCGTCGCCGGTGGGGCGATCGTGGCCTGGTCGGTGCTCTGGTATGTCGGCTACGCACGCGAGCGGTCGCTGACGACGGGCATTCTCGCGAAATATCTCCAGGGGTCCGGGTCGAGTGATCGCGCCATCGGGTCGGGGACCGCTGCAGACGGCGGGGAGTACCGCATTCTGGTGCCGCTGGCCAACCCCAAACACGAGAGCGATCTGATCACGCTCGCGAGTGCGATCGCGCGCCAGCGCGGCGGGACCGTCGATGTCGTCCACATCGTGACCGTCCCCGACCAGACCGCCCTGGAGTACGGGGCCGACCACGTCGCCGACATCGACGCCGACAGCGAGGCGCTGCTCGAGGCCGCCCGCGAGGACGCCTCGACCGAGGGCGTCCCCGTCGAGACCCACACCATCGTCTCGCACGAGTCCTTCGCGGAGATCTTCGATGCAGCCGAGGCACACGCCGCCGATCTCGTCGTCATGGGCTGGGGCCCCGACTCCCACGGCGCCCCCGGTCGGATCGAGGGGACGGTCGACGAGGTCACCCGGGACGTGCCCTGTGACGTGCTCGTCCTCCGGGATCGCGGGTTCGATCCCGAGCGCGTGCTCGTCCCGACGGCCGGCGGCCCCGACTCCGAGTTGAGCGTTGCGACGGCCGGCGTGTTGCAGGCCGAATGCGACAGCGACGTGACCCTCCTCCACGTCGCCGACGACCGCGAGGAGGGGCGGGCCTTCTTGGAATCGTGGGCCGCCGAGCACGACCTCGGAGATGCGACGCTCCGCGTCGAAACCGGCGATGTCGAGGGCGCGATCGAATCTTCCGCCGCCGACGCCTCGCTGGTGATCGTCGGCGCGACCGAGCGAGGACTGCTCGAACGCCTGGTCCGTGGCTCGGTCGTCATGGATGTCGCCGAAGATGTCGATTGCTCGGTTCTGATGGCCGAACGCGCTCGGTCGCGGTCGCTGTGGCAGCGGCTGTTCGGGTGATCGACCGATGTCGGCACCCACACCTTTGTCCGGCGGGCCAGTAGGCCCGAGCATGACTACTGAACCGTCGTCCGCGAATGCCGACCTGCTCGATCACGTCCTCGTTCCGGTCGCCGACGCCGACGATGCCCGCGCGACCGCCCGGGCGCTCGACCCGTACGATCCCGGGCAGGTGACGGCCATTCACGTCGTCGAGAAGGGCGAGGGCGTCCCAGACAAGACGCCGGTCGAGCAGTCCGATACCATCGCCGAGGACGCCTACGCGGCGGTTCGGGAGGTATTTCCCGACGCCGACGATCACACCGTCTACCGGCGGGATGTCGTCGACGCGATCGACGAGGCCGCCACGGACATCGACGCGAGTGCGATCCTCTTCTGCCCTCGCGGGGGCAACCGCCTCATCCAGTTTCTCTCGGGCGATACCACATTGGGACTCGTCTCGGAGGTCTCTCATCCCGTGATCACGCTGCCCCGGGCCGCCGATAGCTGAGCGCGATCTCGGGGCCGGGACGAGATCGCGAGACCCGGGACGAGATCGCGAGACTCGGGCGGAGCCGTGACGGCGTCGTTGGTCGCCGAGGAATCATCCGCCATGGCTGGCGGAGCGGGTGATCGCGCAGACCACCAGCCTGACGGTCGATCCCCGCGACGACCGGCTATGCGCGTCAGCGTTATCGGCGGCAGTACGGTCGATACCGAGACGAGTGCGACGGCCCGTGAGGTCGGCCGACACCTGGCCGAACACGGCCACGCGATCGTCTGCGGTGGTCGCGGCGGCGTGATGGAGGCCACCTGTCGCGGTGCGAGCGAGGCAGGCGGGCGGACGATCGGTATCCTCCCCGGCAAGGATCGCGCTGCGGCCAACGAGTTCGTCGACATGGCGATCGCGACGGGGATGGGCGCGGCCCGCAACGCACTCGTCGTGCTCAACGGCGACGCCGCGATCGCGATCGACGGATCGACGGGGACGCTCTCGGAGATCGCACTCGCGCTCGACGCCGGCCGGCCGGTCGCCGGACTGGATACGCACGCGATCGCGGGCGTCGAACCCGTCGACACGCCGACGGCAGCCGTCGAATACGTCGAACGGGCAGTCCCCTGACCGCCGATCCGGGTGCGCGCTCATTGA
>JBDGTN010000109.1:20753-27162 GCA_042216835.1 Halococcoides sp. | reverse complement strand
CATTGACACCGATCCGGGTGCGCGCCTCAGGCCTCCACCCGGTCGGGGAGGCCATCGAGCGCGCGCCGGAGTCGGTCGTCCACCTCGCTCGCGATCGGATCGAGCGCGTCGTTGTCGGCGAGACCGACCAACTGCTGTGGATCGACGGCCGCGACGACGATGCTGTCGCCGTCCTCGTAGACGATCACGTTACAGGGCAGGAGTGCGCCGAGTTCGATCTCCTCGGTGAGGCTCTTGTGGGCCAGCGAGGGATTGCACGCACCGAGAATGCGATACTGGCGAAACTGCTCGTCGAGTTTGGCCGCGAACGTCGCCTGCATGTCGATGTCGGTGAGCACACCGAAGCCCTCGTCGCCGAGCGCGTCGATCGTCGCCTCGACGACGGCGTCGAAATCGCCGGTCACCGTCGTTCGGGTCGTGTCGGTCACGGATAGTGGTAGTCAGGGCACCCCTAAAAGTATTCGCCCGCTATACTGTCGGACACACGTTGTGAGCACACAAGTGGGTCGTGTTGCGATTCACAACCTTCCTCACCCGAGCAGACAACGAGCGGGTATCGAGCGGCCATCGACGAGTGGAGGGGACGGTCCGCGCGTCGCCGCCGATTTCACGGTGGCATCGGTGACCAGACGGGATCGCCGGGAACTCCGCTCGCGTGTTCGAGTCAGCGTCGGCCGGTGCCCAAAGCGACCCAGTGCGTCTCGACGGCGAAACCGCTCACGTCGCCCGAGCAGCGGTGTATCCGACGGCGAACGGAATTACCGAAAAGGCCACGATGGCGATGACTCCGGGCAGAATGCCGCTTTGTGGGCCCCAGAAAACCCCGGGTACGGCGAACGCGATGGGGAGGGCCGTTGCCGCAAGCGCTGTCCGTCGGTCACGCATGGCCGCGACGGTTCCGACGAACGTTGCGGAAACGGCCGCCAGCGCGATGAACTGGACGGCATCCAGTTGGAATTTGAGCGCCTGGATAAGCGTGATCGTATAGGTCCTCTGCTGTGTGGCGCACCACGATTCCAGTGTTTTCCCAGCCCACCTGAACACGAACCACGAAACCCCACTGCAGAGACTCACGACTGCCGGTCCAAGAACCGCGAATGCGCGTCGCGGGGTGAGTGGCCTATAGTCATCGTCGAGGGACGCGAAGATTCCCCAGGTCATCGAGACCCCACCGATGATAGCGCTGAGATATACGATGACCGGATGAATGGGTTGCGGGCGGGTCGATCCAAACTGCTCGGTCCCCGGTACAAGGCCGGCAACGGTCAGCGGATAGAGGAAGAGGAATCCCGTCCCGAGGAGAGCGACGACGGCACCCACAGTGGTGGGGCCAATCAGTGAACCAAATCGATCGACGAGGCGTATTTCGGCCATGTTTCGGTCTGTGAAATTTAAAACACACGCCCATATATTTTGATTGTGCGGGTGGCGATGTTACTATAATCACGATCTGTCAAGCGAGACGCGACCCAGCGCAACCAGAGCACTCGATCGACCAGTTGGATTTCAATCGAATACGAGGCCGCCCGGACAACACCCTTTATGCGCCAGCGATCCTGGCGGGGCCATGCCCACTGCCGAGTCCCGCGCGGACGTGCCGACCGAATACACCTGGGATCTCGAATCGCTGTATCCCGACCGCGAGGCCTGGGAGGAGGACCTCGCGGCCGCTCGCGATCGGATCGAGGATCTTCGGGCGTTCGAGGGCCGGGTCGCCGACGACCCCCAGACGCTCGCCGACACACTCGACACCTACGAGGACCTGATGCGGACCGTCGAGAACGTCGCCGCCTACGCCCGGATGCGTCGCGATCAGGACACCCGCGACGACGACGCCCAGGCGATGCTCGCCGAGGCCCAGTCGCTGTCGGCGGCCGCGAACGAGGCCGCGAGTTTCATCGAACCCGAACTCCAGCAGGCCGGCCGCGACGCCGTCGAACCGTATCTCGACGACGACGCGCTTGAGGAGTACGCCCACTACCTCGACGACGTGCTCCGGATGGAACCCCACACCCGATCGCCCGAGATCGAATCGCTGCTGGCCGATCTGGGGGACGTGCTCGGATCGCCGGGCGAGATCTACGACACGCTCGCGAACGCCGACATGACCTTCCCCGCGGTCGAGGGTCCTGACGGCGAGCGCGATCAGAGCGGGGACGCCAGTGGGGACACAGACGAGAGCGCAGACGGCGAGGTCCAGATCACGCTGGACAACGTCACCACATTGCTCCAGCGCCAGGATCGCCCCTTCCGCGAGCGCGTCCACGACGCCTTCTACGAGGAGTGGTCGACCGTCCACAACGCCGTGGGGACGGCCTACCACAAGTCGGTCCTGACGGATGTCAAATCGGCCCGCGCCCGCCACTACGATTCGGCGCTCGAAGCGTCACTCGACGGCCCGAACGTCCCGCCGGCGGTGTACGACACGCTCGTCGAGACCGTGCGTGATCGCCTCGACCCGCTCCATCGCCACGCCGAGTACAA
The DNA here is from genome assembly GCA_042216835.1 of Halococcoides sp. Lineage (GTDB taxonomy): Archaea > Halobacteriota > Halobacteria > Halobacteriales > Haloarculaceae > Halococcoides. Next base: position 24,678 of record JBDGTN010000109.1, on the reverse strand, counting down.
GCGGGCCCATATCGGCGCGGACGCGCTGCGGCCCTGGGATTTCTACGTTCCGCTCACCGAGACCGAGAGCCCCGAGATTCCCTACGAGACGGCGCGCGAACACGTCAGTGAGGCGGTCGCGATCCTCGGCGACGAGTACCGCGATCGACTCGAAGCGGGCCTGGATCGCCGCTGGGTGGATGTCTACGAGACGCCCGGCAAGCGTGCGGGTGCCTACAGCGGTGGGACCTACGACAGCCAGCCCTACATCCTCCTGAACTATCAGGACGACGTGTCCTCGATGTACACGCTGGCCCACGAACTCGGACACTCGATGCATTCGGAGTTGACCAGCGAGGCCCAGCCATACGTCTACGGCAGTTACGAAATCTTCGTCGCGGAGGTCGCCAGTACCGTCAACGAGGTCCTCCTGACCCGCCATCTGCTCGCCGAGAGCGACGACGAGCGCCTGAAACGACACGTCCTCGATCAATCGCTGGAACGGTATCGGTCGACGCTGTTCCGCCAGACCATGTTCGCCGAGTTCGAACGCGCGATTCACGAACGGGTCGAAGCGGGCGAGCCGATGACGCCCGATCGACTCGACGACACCTATCGCGACCTCAAAGCCAGCTACTACGCGCCCGCCGAACTCGACGACCACATCGCCCGCGAATGGATGCGGATTCCCCACTTCTACCGATCGTTTTACGTCTACCAGTACGCCACGGGGCTGTCGGCGGCCGTCGCCATCGCCGATCGCATTCACGACGAGGGTGCGGACGCCGCCGACGCGTATCGTGAGTTTCTCTCGCGGGGCTCCAGTGCGTACCCGGTGGCGTTGCTCGAGGGCGTCGGCGTCGACCCCACCACCGCCGACCCGATCGAGGCGGCGATCGACGGCTACGACACGGCGCTCGATCGCATGGCCCGCCTGGCCGACCTCGATGGCTGACTCGCGACGAGTTGGGGGGAGCGGCGGTACCGACCGGCTGACCGGGCGAGTGCGGGGCTTGCCGGACACGCGCTGTCGCCCGATCGATGCGGTGGGTGGCCGACCCAAAAGGCACTTTTTTCTTGGGTGGGTAGTTCGGGTAACCAGATGTCCCGTAGCCCGTCTCTCCCCGACAGCCCGACGCTGGATATCGACGCCGAGATGGGGCCCGATGAACGGCTGGCGGCCCTGATGGAACACTATCGTGATCTCAAGCACGTTCACGACGAACTCCAGGACCAACTCGATGTCGCGAGAGCCCGACGGGACGAAATCGAGACGGATGTCGAGAAACTCGAACGAGAAAACGAGACGCTGAAGACTTCTTCGCTCTATATCGCGACTGCGGAAGAGCTCACCGACGACGGCATCGTTCTCAAACAGCACGGCAACAACCAGGAAGTCCTCACCGAGGCCAGCGACGCGATTCGAGACGACCTCGACGCCGGCGATCGGGTCGCCGTCAATGACTCGTTTTCGATCAAGTCGACACTCGATCCCGAGACCGACAGTCGCGCGCAGGCGATGGAGGTCTCCGAGTCGCCCGAGGTCGTCTACGACGACATCGGCGGCCTCGGCGAGCAGATCCGCGAGGTTCGCGAGGCGGTCGAACAGCCACTGACTCAGGCCGACCGGTTCGCCGAGGTCGGGGTCGACCCGCCGAGTGGCGTTCTCCTCCACGGCCCGCCGGGGACGGGCAAGACCATGCTCGCGAAGGCCGTCGCGAACGAGACCGATGCGACCTTCATCAAGATGGCAGGCTCGGAACTCGTCCAGAAGTTCATCGGCGAAGGCGCTCGCCTCGTCCGCGATCTGTTCGAACTCGCCGCCGAGCACGAACCCGCGGTGATCTTCATCGACGAGATCGACGCGATCGCCGCCAAGCGGACCGAGTCGAAAACCTCGGGCGACGCCGAGGTTCAGCGGACGATGATGCAACTCCTGAGCGAAATGGATGGCTTCGAGGACCGCGGCGAGATCCGGATCGTCGGCGCGACCAACCGCTTCGATATGCTCGATCGAGCGCTGCTCCGGCCCGGCCGGTTCGACCGCCTGATCGAGGTGCCGAAACCCGATCACGAGGGGCGCGAACGCATCTTCGAGATCCACACCGAGGAGATGAATCTCGCCGACGACGTGGAACTGTCCGCGCTGGCCGACCGGACCGACGACGTGTCCGGGGCCGATATCCGCGCGATCTGCACCGAAGCGGGGATGTTCGCGATCCGCGACGAGCGCACCGACGTGACCCAGTCCGACTTCGAGGACGCGATCGCGAAACTCGAATCCGACGGCGACGACGTGGGAACGCCGGTCGCGTTCTACTGAACCGTGACCGGGGGTTGAATACGATCGCCGCCGACCCTCCACCATGAGCGAGTTCGATCTCGATCTCCAGGCGATCGAGGCCTCGATGGACGAGGGTGACGAGGGGCCCCACCAGATCGTTCTGGAGGTGCTCGACGGGACGACGCCCGACGACGAGTATTGCGACCTGGTCGAACGGGGTCACGTCCTGATCTGTGCCGTCGAGGGCGATGTGAACGAGCGCGCGGCGGGCTTTGCCCGTGATATCCGCGCTGCCGGCGGATCGCTCGTCCACTTCCGGGGATTCTTGATCGTGACACCACCGGGCGTCACCGTCGACACCGACCGCCTGTAGGGGGTGGTCGCGGACGCTCCCTCCCCCGTCAGCGTGGGAGTCCCACCCAAGGGCTATGAGGCCACCGGGTGCAGAGACCGTATGACCGACGTTGTCGAGTGTGGACCGGCACTCACGTGGATCGCCGATCCCGACGAGCGGATGGAGCGGGCCAGTCACGCCATCTCCGTCGAAGGCGAGACCTGGCTGATCGACCCCGTCGCCTGTGAGGGCCTCCACGAGCGCCTCGACGACCGCCCCCCGGTCGCCGGCGTCGCCGTCCTGCTCGATCGCCACCGGCGGGATGCCGACCTGCTCGCCCGGTCGTTCGACGTGCCCGTGGCCATCCCGGAGGCGATGGACATCGACGACGCGTTCGACGCCCCGGTACATCGGATCGACGGGACGCTGGGCGAGACCGCGATCCAGGTCGAGACGCTGATCGACTGGCCGGTCTGGACCGAGGCGACCGCCTACCACGAGTCGAGCGAGACGCTGATCGTCCCCGAGGCGGTCGGGACCGCCGCCTACGAGCGATCGGGTGGCGAACGGGTGGGCATTCACCCCGCGCTGCGATTGATCCCGCCGCGTTCGCTCGGCCGGTTCGGTCCCGATCACCTGCTCGTCGGGCACGGCCACCCGATCTGTGCGGACGCGAGCGACGCACTCGACGATGCACTCGCGTCCGCGCGGCGTCGCGCCCCGGCGGCGTACTGGGCCGCCCTCCGGTCGGCGCTCGGATGGGATCGCAGTCCCGACCCGGAGCCGACCACGATCCACGCGACGGCGGACCTGATCGATGTCCTTCTGGAACAGGCCGCCGATCGCGAGCCATCCGACCTCACCGCGCCGCTCGCCACCACGCCCGCCGGGCAACTCGATTGCGATCTGGACCCCGAGACCCCGGTTTTCACGCATTTCTACTGGCCGAGCGAGTCGAGTGTCAGCGCAGTGTTCGGCGTCGACCTCTCGACGCCACCGGCCCGAACGAGCGGCCGGTTTTGCTCGCACCCGGACGGCGATCCCGGACCGTCGGTGACCGACGACCTGCACTCGGTGGTGATCGTCGCGACGCCGCCCTGGGATCGGGAGGACGTTCGAGCCTACGATCACGGCGGGCAGGTGCGACTTGCCATCCACGACATCGATTTGCCCGAGGAACACATTGCGGACGATCCGCATGTCGATCCAGGCGCGTAGATCGCTCTCCGCCAGCCCACTCTCACCGTTCTCCGCTCTCACCGCTCCTCACTCTCACCGTTCTCCGCTCTCACCGCTCCTCACTCCAGGTAGCCAAGATCGCGCAACTG
>JBDGTN010000109.1:15442-20653 GCA_042216835.1 Halococcoides sp. | reverse complement strand
CACCGTTCTCCGCTCTCACCGCTCCTCACTCCAGGTAGCCAAGATCGCGCAACTGCGAGGTAATCTCCTCGAAATCGGCCTCTGTGAGTTGGTCCTCGCGTTCGTGCTGGATGACGATGCTCCGGAGCAAAAAGCGGACGAGATCGCTCGTAGACTGGAAACTCGTGCCTTCGATGGTCTCCTCGACCCGATCGGCGAGATCGGTCGGAATCGAGACGGTGGTGTACTCGGCCATACCGCCAGCACGGTCGGCCCCCGGAAGGTCGTTGTGCTCGCCGGGCGGATGATGGCGTTCCCGCCGGTCGAATGGTGGTCGTCGTGCTCGTGGCGGATTCGGTCGTCTGCTCGTCGGTCGAATGGTGGTCGTCGTGCCCGGCAGGCGGATTCGGTCGTCGTGATCTCCAGGTGACAGATGGCCCGTTCGTCGAGCGAAACGGTCCGGAATCGCGGGGCCCGTCAGGTCGGAGTGGGCGTCTCGACCGCCCGTTCGAGGTGGTCGACGAGTGCCGACCGGCAGTCCTCGATCGTGGCCGGATCGCCACCGATCCGGTCGACGACCAGCGCCTCGAAGCGCGTGTCGTATCGGCCCTGGCCGACGTGATCGACCAGCGTTTCGCTCCGGAGTTCGCGATTGGCGGCGTAGGCGGCGGTTCGATCGCCACCACCGGCTATGGCCTCGTAGGCCTCGATCGGCGTGGCGGGGCCCTCGCGGTGGTAGTAGTCGAGCATGGCCAGCGGGACGGCGTCGAGGTCGTCGATCGTCTCGTACAGGGCCGCCAGTTCGTCGTTGCGTGGGTCGGGTGACTCGATCGCGTCGAGACCGGCGAGTGCCTCCGTCAGCGCATCACCCCGCCCGTCGGTCGCGAGGTCGCTTCCGGCGTCGCGTCGCTGGCTCGAGTCCGGCCCCTCGGCGGACGCCGGGTCGGACCCGCCCCCAGCGAGGCACGCATCCTCTCCGAGCAGGTCGAACGCGCCGTCGTCGTTGTCCTCGGTCGCGGGGGCGGTCCCCCCGTTCGTCGACCCGGTCGTCGAATCGAGCGTGTCCACGTCCGTCGAGGCCCCGGAGGTCGCGTCCGTCGAGGCGTCGTCGCTTTCGTCCACGCGCGTCCAGTCCGGCCACTCCGGGGTCGCTGGCGGATCGGACCCGCTGGAATCGCTCGCGAGGTGCTCGGATGCGGCGTCGACGAACTGCTCGGCGAGGCGATTGAGACGGCGCGCGTCCTCGAGATCGGATTCGAGTTGGGCGATCCGGGCGTTTTTCTCGTCGAGTAGGGCCGATAGTTCCGCGACCCGGTCGGCCTCGTCGCTCATACCGGATCTGTGCGTGTCGACCCGCTTAAGTCCCCGTCAGACGATCGTCGGTCATCGGCCCGGCCCTCGGTCACTGTGCCGACACCGGCCGTCGTCTCGAACCTCACCACGTTTCGGCCGATCGGTCACCGCTGTTCGTCTGGAGCGACATCCCGAACCGGCCCCCGGGACGGAAGCCGAGGCGTTCTGGAACCGGGTGCTGGCGTACCTGATCGACCGATTCGTCCAGATCGTCGGCTCGCACGGCCTCGCACTCGCCCCGATCGGACTGATACTGTCGGACACAAGTCCGTGAGCAATCAAGTGGGTGTTTTTGCGATTCACGACGGTACTCACCCGAGCAGACAACGAGCGTGTTCAATTTCTTGTGTCCGGCAGTATGAGCATTCTCGTCGGGGAGGTCGGTCGAGCCCTCGCGACCGATCTCCCGGGCGTGGTCGACGGGGCCGTCATTCTCCTCGTACTTGTTTCGTCCCCGATCTGCTGGATCGCCGCTCTCGTCGTCTTCCTCGGGTACAAGGTCATGTTCGAGGCGTATTACGGGGTGACACCGGCCAAACACCTGCTGGGCCTTGTCGTCGTCGAGGACGACGGATCCGATCTTTCGATCCAGAGCGCGATCGTCCGAAATATCTGCATTCTCGGGATCGATTTCGTCCCGTTCGGGCCGCTTTTCCTGTTCGTCCACGCCGTCGTCGCAGCCGACCACCGCCACTTCGGCGATCAGATCGCCGACACGCGGGTCCTCGAACGCGCCTGATATCGGACGATCGACCGCGATCGCGCCCCCGGCGTACTGTGCGGCCCCGACAAAACAGAGCGGCTCCGGGGCCCCTCACTCGACGACCAGGCGGTTCTTGTCGGCGACGGCGTCGGCCTCCTCGAAGTCGCCGCCACCGAGCAGACCGCGCGCGGCCCGCTTGCCCCACTCGACGGCGGGCTGGACGAACGTCTCGACGCCGTACAGTTCGCCCGCGAGGATCGTCGCAGCCTCCATGCTGTAGAGCAGCGCGCCGAGACTGGTCGCGTCGATCGATTCGATCTCGATGCGGACGTTCGGCAGATCCGCCGACGCGAGCGACGCTTCGGTGGCCTCGAACTCCGCGTCCAGGAGGTCACCGAGTGTCGACCCGCCGAGATAGCTGAGCCCCTCGAGATCGGTTGCGGGAATCCCGCGATCGGATCGCTCCTCCGGCCGGACGAGCGTGACCATCTTGTCCGGCGGCCCCGCCCGGTACAGTTGCAACTGGGAGTGCTGGTCGGTCGCCCCGAGCGCCCGGGCGGGCGTCTGGCCGAGGCCGTCCTTGCCGAGGCTCTCGGCCGACAGCTGGGCGTACCACTCCGCGAACGTCTCCAGCGATTCGGCGTATGGCATCATCGCGTTCACGCCCGCACCCCGAACGTCGAGCGCGTAGGTGATCGCGCCGTAGGCGTACGCTGGCGTGTCGTAAAGCGAGCCGGAGAGGTCGTCGGCCACCGCGCCCGCACCGTCGAGGACGGCCTCGATGTCGAGCCCCGCGAACGCCGCGGCGGCGAGTCCCACCGTCGAGAGTGCGGAAAAGCGCCCGGGGACGCCGTCGGGCACGTCCAGTGCGGGGAGGTCGTGCTGGTCGGCCAGCGCGCGGAGATTGCCCGACTCGCCGGTCGTGACCCACGTCCGGTCGGTCCAGTCGACGCCCGCCCTATTCATCGCCTCGCGGACGACCAGGAAGTTCGCGAGCGTCTCGGCGGTCGTCCCCGACCGGGAGACGACGTTGACGGCCGTCGAATCGAGATCGATGTCGGCAAGCAGCGTCTCGATCCACTCGGGATCGACGTTATCGAGATAGTAGGTCTCGACGCCGTCGGCGAGCGCGTCGGTCAGCGTCGCCGCGCCGAGTGCACTCCCGCCGATACCGACGTTGAGCAGCGTATCGCAGTCGTCGAACGGTTCGACGGCCGCCCGGATGGCGTCTGTATCGGCCGTCTCCGGCAGGTTCAGCGATGCGTAGCCGTGTTCGCCAGCCTCGCGGCCTGCAGCGATCCGATCGTGTGCGCGTTCGACACGGCGATCGAGGCGATCCAGCGCGTCTTCGGGGACCCCCGGGGTCGCCTCGCTCGCGAGTGCGTTGCCGATGTCGACTTTCATGTGACACGGTCTCGCACCGTGATACCTACGTCTGTCGATTCATCGGCGTCACTCGCCGGGAGCGGGGCCAGGATCTGTCGTCTCCGCCCGCTTCTCACTCCCCGCCGAAGCCAGCCTCGGCGAGCGCGGCATTCAGATCCGCACGGATGCGCTCGCCCGCCGAGCGCTCGTCGGCGGTCGTCACGACGCGATTCTCCTGGACGGTCGAGCCCTGCCGGACGATCAGGCGGACGTTCCCGCGGCGATCGGCCCGGGTCGCCTTCGCGCGCAACTGGCCACCGCTCGCGCCGCCGGTCTCGATCGGCCCGGGGATGACCTTCTTCACGTGGGGGTGGTCGGCCGCCGTCTCCACGGCCGCCCGCCCCTCGCGATCGCCGATGAGCGTCGAGTGCGCGCCGCCGATCTTGGCCGCCGGTGGGCGATCGACGACCGCGAGGCCCTCGTCGCCGCGATCGGAGCGCACGTGTTCGACGGGGTCATCGGCCGCGACGCGAAAGAGCGGGCGGTGGACGTGGCCACGCAACGCTCTGATCACGTCTCGATCGCCCGCGATGTGGATCTCCTCGGGGCGCTTGCGGTGGATCTCGTCGGCGATCAGTCCCGCGAAGTTGCGCACCTCGATCGGTTCGTTCTCGCCAGACTCGGGTGTGGTGGTGATCGTCCGCGCACCACGGATCGCCTCGTCGAGCAGGGCCGTCACTGTCGCCCGATCGCGGGCACACTCGACGACCACGGTCTCGGCGTTCGCGGTACGACAGACCAGGCAGTAATCGCCCGGGCGATCCAGTTCGGACCCGCACTGACGACACGACACACGTGTCGATCGGCCGGTCGGACCAAAAGAACCGCGCTTGCCGGTCGATCCGGCCGGCCCCTAGAGCCGGTCGGGGTCGACCTTGCAGTACTCTCGAAGGATTGCGGTCGCGTAGCTTCCCTTCGGGAGCGCGAATCGGAGTTCGGGATCGCCGGTATCGACGGTCTCGACCGCGATATCGGTCGCGACGCAGATTGCGCGCCGATCGCCCGTCGATCCGAACGGGTCCGGGCCCGCGAAGTCCTCGGGCGCGAGCGCGACGTCGTCCAGTACCGATCGCTCGATCGCACCGATAGCGGTGCCTTCGTCGGCAATTTGGGTATCGGTCCCCACCAGCGGATGGGTGACCACGGCCCGCCCCCGCTCGCAGTGGCGTTCGATCGTCGCGACGCGATCGGCAGTCACGCGCTGGATGCGGTCGGTGTCGGGGACGAACACGCCCTCGCGGCGCTCGCCGAACGCGACCACGTCGCCCGCGACCGGCCGGTCGAACGGGAGGCCACGCTCCAGTCGCGCCGAGAGCATCCGGTTGAACAGCCACGACTGGGCGGCGTGGACGAACAACCGCTGGAGACTCTCGGGAGCGGTCTCGATCGCCGACCGAAAGTCCGCTGGCGAGCGAGCATCGCGTTCGCGACACCGCTGGAGCATGGCTCGCTCCTGGCCGAGATGGCCCGGCATCCCCTCCAGCGCGCCCGCCCAGTCGGGATCCTCGCCCGCCGCGAGGCGCTCGAAGGCTCGATCGGCCGTCTCGCGGGCCGCCTGCGTTCGCTCGGGTTCGCGATCGCTCGGCCGACCGACGGCGGCCCGGACCGCGCCGCGCCAGTCATCTCGCACGATCGCGAGGCCGACACGATGGGTGATCGCCCGTCGCGATCCGAATCGCTGCTGGCCGAACCAGTTGGGGACGGCAACGCGGGCCGTCCGTGTGTCGTCGCTCGATCCGTCGCCCGATCCG
>JBDGTN010000109.1:10169-15342 GCA_042216835.1 Halococcoides sp. | reverse complement strand
GCCCGATCCGTCGCCCGATTCAACAGCATCCCCGGAATCGTCCTCGCCGCCATCATCCCCACCGGCGAACGCCCGTAGTTCGTCCGTCGTCGCCTCAATTCCGTCGTCGGCATCGCGAACGACGATGGCAAAGCGATTGCCCACCAGATCGCCAAAGAGGACGGGTCGGCCGGTCCGGCCACAGACGGCGAGTTCGGCGTCGTCGATCGACAGGCCGGCGACCGCGTCGGGGTCGGCCTCGCGAATCGAGAACAGTTGGGTCGTGACCGCGTCGCTGTCTTTCGTCCCCGCCCAGGTGATCCGCTCGCGACTCATTCCCAGCCGATTCGCGATCTCGCCCGCGAAATCCGCGGTCGACCACCCGCGCACCGTCGCGCGAACGACGACGTGTGGGTACGCCCCCGGATCGGCGTCGGTCGGTTCGAAGTCCACGTCTTCGATCTCCTCGACACGGAAGTCCGCGGGCCGGTCGCGCAGGCGACCGCCGATGCCGTCGGCGTCGCTGACGTAGTGAGCGATCCCCACGCTGGCCTCGTGCGGGTGGGCCTCGCGCATTGCACTGGCCTGGGCGGCTCGCTACAAGTCGCTGACGGACTCGTCGTCCGCCGAGTCCCGCTCCTCCGAGAGGTGTTCCCACACCTCCGCACAGCCACACCCGTCCTCGATGTCCTCGAGGTGGTCATCGACCCGCTCGGCGTCGGCCGCGTCGGCGTCGTCGGGGGTCTCGCGAGCGTGGCGATTCTCGGTCCGTTCGTCGTCCGTTCGATCGTCAGTCTCGACAGTCTCGGGCATCAACACCACTCCTCGTACTGCTGGATACGCGCCGGATTGAACGCGACCGCCGCGCGGTCGGTGCCGTCGTAGGCCTCGCGATGGGCGGCGTAGGGGATCCAGATCCCGCCGTCGGGGTCGATGTCGCGAGGCGACTCGCGGCGGGCCCGCTCGCGGTTCCAGGACGCGATCTGGGCGATCGGGCCGACATCCTCGATCGGCCGGGTCGAGAGGCTGGTCGCCCGGGTGAGCGCGCGATCGCCGCGCTCCGTTCGCACGAGCACCGTCGACTCCTCGCTTGTGCTGCCGATCGTCCCGACCGCGAGGTCCGCCGTTCGCCCGGTCGCATCCCCGCATTCGAGACAGCCGTCGGGGATCGCGCCCGCGACGCTCGTTGCCGGCACCGACCGCTCGCTGCCGTCGGCGAGGCCGACGCGGAGCCCATTGCCCACGAGATCGAGGCCGACCACGTCGGCGGGATCGATCCCGTGAGCGCTCCGGAGCGTCTCGCCGAGGTGGTCCTGTTCGAGGGCCTGCGTACACCACAGCGAGATCCGCAGGGCGATCGATTCGAGCGGTGGGTGCTCGTCGAAGCGCGGGTCGCGATAGTCGCGATCGCCCGCCAGCGCCGCGACGCCCTGGTGGACACATGGCGTGCCCACGAGGGCGAGATCCGGATCGTCGGGCAGATCCGATTCGGCGATCAGGTCGGGGATGGCCGCGAGTTGTAACGGTTGATCGAAGACCGTGCCACCGCTTGCGCGGGCCGTCGCGGCGTCGGTGACGAGACGGGGCTCGGGCGCGTCGAGGGGGTCACCCGCCGCGACGATCGCTCCGTCGATGTGATCGGCATCGATCAGATCGGCGAGCAGGGCGGAGACGACACCGCCGTGCTGGCCCTCGCTCGGCCCGGTCGTGGCGACGGCCCGGCGGACTGGCCCGGGGAGGTCGTCGGACGCGTCGATCGACGACGGTGCACTCGCCTCGGCCGCTGGCGTCTCCATCGCGGGCAGGGCCTCGTAGCGCAACCCCGCCCGGGGACAGCTGTCCCAGCAACGCGAACAGCCGGTACACATCCTGACGAGCGTCGGGCGGCGGTCGCTCTCGGCGATGCCGATCGAATCCGAGGGGCAGGCCGTCACACAGGCCGCACACCGGACACACCGGTCGGCCTCGATCACGGCCTCGTCGAGGTCGCGAAACCAGACCTTGTTCGCGGGCGGCGGAACGTCGCGCGCGGACTCGCGTGGATCCTCGCCCACGGCGGGCACCCGTGGGGCGGCGTCGCCGGCAGTCGGTTCGTCAGTCGTGGCGTCGGGATTGGCGTCGGACATGGTCAGTCGGCAGTGGGTTCGGCGGCAGTGGTCGGATCGGCGATGCTCGCGAGGCGTTCGGACGGCGTCTCCCGGACGAACGCCTCGATCGAGTCGGCCTCGCGGTCGGCGGCCTCGACGACGCGTGCGATCGCCTCGGGACCGTTCTCGATCGGGATGCGCCCACAGACCCACCGCGCGAACTCCTGGCTCGCGGGGTCGCCGCCGACCGCGAGATCGACCGCCGGTCGGGGCACGGGATCGGTATTCGACCGGCGGGTCTCGCCACGGAGGCCGATGTCGGCGAGCTGTGGCTGGGCACACGAGGCGATACAGCCGCTGAGCGCGACCCGGACGCGATCGAAGTCCACGTCGAGGGTCGCGTCCAGGTCCCGGGCCCACCGCCAGGCCCGGGCCTTGGTCTCGACCAGGGCGTACGTGCAGTACTCCCGTCCGGTGCAGGTGACCATCCCGCGGGTGATCGGCCCGGGATCGGGGCTGTACGTGTCGAGTGGGTCGCTCGATCGAAGGGCGTCGAGTCGATCGGGTGCGACATCGGCGAGCAGGAGGTTCTGGTTGTGGGTCACCCGGAGGTCGCCGCTGCCGTGCTCGGCGGCCAGGTCGGCGATGGCGATCAGATCCGCGCCGCCGATCCGCCCGACCGGGACCGCGAGGCCGACCGCATACCGACCGTCGGCCTGCTCGTGGAGGCCGACGTGATCGCGGCGGACGCCCTCGCGGAGATCCTCGCCCGAACGCTCGAACCCACCGGTGACGTGCCGTTCGAGCTCCGCACGGAAGCGATCGACTCCCCACTGCTCGACGAGAAAGCGCAGGCGATTGACCGCCGTGTCGAGGTAACTCCCCTGCTCGACGAACAGGTCGGCCGTCGCCTCGACGACATCGACGACCCGATCCGGTTCGACGAAGATATCGAGCGGGTCGGCGAATCGCGGACTATCGGAGAGCCCGCCGCCCGCGTGGACGTGAAAGCCCAGGCGGCCGTCCTTGCGAGCCGGCGTGAAGCCCAGGTCGTTGATCCCCGGGCGCGCACTCACCTGCCGCGATCCGGCGACGCTGACCTTGAGTTTCCGGGGCAGGTTGGCGTATCGCGGATCGGCCTCGAACGCGTCGGTGATGGCGTCGGCGACCGGTCGGGTGTCGATCACCTCGTCGCTGGCGAGGCCCGCCGCGGGATTGGCGACGACGTTGCGCACCGAATTCCCGCCGGACTGGTACGTCGAGATGCCCACCGCCGAGAGGCGATCCCAGATCGCCGGCACGTCGGTCATCTCGATCCAGTGGTACTGGACGCCCTGGCGGGTCGTCAGATCGAGATAGCCGCCGTCGACGGGCCCGGCGTCGTGCCTCGCGGGCGGGACCGCAAACTCTTCGGCGACGGCCCCGAGTGTGCGGGCCTGCTCGGCGGTGAGCACGCCACCGGGGAGTTTCGTGCGAAACATGTGGGACTCGGCGCCCTGTTTCTGGTCGTAAATGCCGACGAGTTTGAGCTTGCTTCCCGAGTGCTCGCCGAGTGCCTCGTGGACCGCGGCCGTGCCCTCCCCGGCGTGCTCCCGGACGATGCGCTCGATTTCGGCCGGGTCCCAGGTCGGTGCCGCAGCCTGGAGCCAGTCCCGGAGACTGCCCTCGTAGAATCGAACGGTCTCGTACCCCGCCGCGAGCAGGGACGCGAAGACGAGGCTGAGTCGCCGCGCCGTATTACAGTACAGCACGATGTCGGCCGCGGGGTCGAGGCCGACCGCTTCGAGGGCCGCCGCGCGCTCCGCGGCCGATCGCACGCGGCCGTCCGCGAGGAGGTTCGCGTAGTCGAAGTGCACCGCTCCCGGGATGTGGGCCTGATCGTACTCGGTCCGGGTTCGCGTGTCGACGAGGACGGTCTCGCGCTCGGCCGCCCCCTCGTCGGCGGTCCCAGTGTCGGCACCTGCGCTCGCGGCCTCGACCGCTTCGCGGTCGGCCAGGTACATCGCGTCGTATCCGTCGGCCATCTCGTAGGATTCCGTGGCCGGATCGGCTGGATCGGTCGTGAGATCGACCGACTGGGCGATCGTCTCGACATCCGCATCCACGAGTTCGAGGGGCCCCTCGTGTCCGACGAGGAGGAGCGTCACCAGAAATCGCGCGGCGTCGGCCGGATCGTCGCCGTACGCCACCACTGGCGTCGTCGGGTCGATCCCCGCCGCCCCGAGCGCATCGGTCACCGCAGCGGGATCGGGAAGCATCCCGGGGGCGAACCCGGTGGGATCGCGATACACGTCGGGTGGGATCGATACGGCGCCGGGAACGTGACCGACGCGGTGGTAGACCGACGCCTCTCGAACGTCGACCACCACCGCCTCCGGTCTCGTCCTTACCGTCTCGTGTGAGACGAACTCGATCGGTGCCATACCGGTCGATACACGCCCCCGGGTCATACCCTGTCCGTCAGTCCGTGGCGTTGCCAGCCTTCGTGACGCGACGATCGGTCGGGAATAATTTCGTGAATTGCCGAGTCCTGCAATATCTTATCGAAAAGTCTGGCGAACGTCAGTGGGATGGAACGCCCTGGCACGGAGCGGGGCGTTCGGGACCCCCTATCCTGGGGGCTTCTAAACGGGCGGCGCGCGATCGCTCGGGACCCGCCGGACGGCGGTCCGGTCCGTGCGTCGACCGTTCCGGCAGTGCTTGCCGACACGTGTGACGCCGTCCGATCGGTGCGATTAGGGGGCCACCGGTCGGAGTCGCATGCGTGCCGACGCTGTACGAGGTGCTCGACGTGGAGCGGGACGCCGATCGGGCGCGCATTCAGGCGGCATTCCGTGATCGCGTCAAGGCGGTCCATCCCGATCACAGTGACGACCCCGACGCACGCGAAAAGTTTCAGCGCGTCTATACGGCTCAGGAAGTGCTCTGTGACCCGGCCGAGCGCCAGCGATACGACACCATCGGTCACGCATCGTACGTCCGCCAGCACGGCGATCCCGACCTCTGGAATCTTTCGTCGGGTACCGATCGAACGGTCGAGGGGACGGCCACGCGGAGCACCGGATCCGCGACCCGATCCGGGGCCGATCGCGAAGCGGCGTCCGGGG
>JBDGTN010000109.1:5434-10069 GCA_042216835.1 Halococcoides sp. | reverse complement strand
TCCGGGGCCGATCGCGAAGCGGCGTCCGGGGACGCGTCGCGTGCCCGCCGGGAGACGGCAGCATCGACGCCGGGGGAGGCCGACGCCCGGGATCGATCGGGCGAGAGCACCGTCGACGAAGAGGTCGCGTGGGTCGAAGGCGACGGCACCTGGACCGCCCGCCAGTCGGTGCCCCCCTCGCCGGCCGCCGGACGGCGGACCGATCTCCGGCGGGTCGTCGGCAGCACCCAGGCGCTCGTCATCTCGGCCGCCCTCGCGCTGTTTTATCCCGTCATCGCGTTCGGCGCGGTGTTCCCCGCGTTTCCGCCCGTCGTCAACGTCGTTTTGATCGTCTGTCTGGTCGTCATCGCCACGTATCTGCTGGCCATCCCGGAGTTCGGACTCGCGATCTTCGGTGGCTGGGCGATCGTCGGCGGGATCGCCCTGGTCGCCATCGGTCCGACGGTCCCGCTTCTCGTCGGCTACGGGCTCTCGACGTGGATCCCGGCGGGCCTATCGACGCTGACGATGTGGGTGATCCGGTACTAGTCCCAGTCGACTCGGTCGGCGACCCGCTCGGTCAGCGATTCGCGCCACGCGTGGCTGTCGGCGTCGCACAGATCGCACTCGACGATCGCGGGCCGATCGGCGTCGGCGAGCGCGGCATCGAGCGCCGAGCGATCGGCGACCCGCCGATAGCTCAGATCGTACTGGGCGGCGGCGTGGTCGAACGTTCGCCCGTGGGGTGCCCTGAAGAACGCCTCGAATGTCTCGTGATCGGCGATCGGGAGGTGCTCGAAAATCCCGCCGCCGTCGTTGTTGAGCACGACGATGGTCGCCGGGCCGTCGATCCGGTCGGCGGCGATCAGGCCGCCGATGTCGTGGAGTGCGGTCTGGTCGCCGACGATGGCGACCACCGGGCCGTCGGCGTCGGCGATGCCGAGTGCCGTGCTCGTCAGGCCGTCGATCCCGCTGACACCGCGATTGCCGAAGACGGCGAGACGGCGGTCGGTCGGCCGAGCGAACCGGTCGATATCGCGGACGGGCATGCTGTTGCCCGCGAACAGCGAGACGCCCTCGGGGACCGCCTCGACGATCGCCCGGACGACCGCGCCCGCGGTCCAGGCCCCATCGCACGCCGTCGCGACGGTCGCCCAGTAGGTCGCGGCCGCAGAGTCGACCGCCGCGGGCCAGTCCCCGCCCGACCGGTCGTCGAGGCGGTCGGTGACCCGGCGGACGAGGGCGGTCGGGTCCGCGCCGATGATATGGCCCGCGTGGAATGTCGCCTCGCGATACTCGACGGCGGGATCGACCAGAAACTGGGTCGGATCGGCCGCGGCCAGGCGCTGGCGGAGCGGCTTCGAAGTTGGCGAGAGCCCGAAGCGAACGGCCACGTCGGGCGCGGGCGCGTCGATCGCGGCATAGAGACCGTCGTAGGCCCCGAACGCCGCCGGCATACCAAACCGACGGCCAGAGAGCGGGTCGGCGAATACGGGTGCGTTCGCTCGCTCGGCGAGTGCGGCCAGCGGCCCGCGATCGGGGATCGGGGGCCCGCGCGGGCCGACGACGATCGCGGGCCGATCGGCGTCCGCGAGGGCGTCAGCGATCCGATCGACGGCGTCGCCGGTCGGCTCACACCGGCCGCGATCGACGGTCACTGCAGGTCCGTTCCGACCGGCAGCGCCGACGGGTGCGCGCTCGGTCAGGTCCGCGGGCACGCTCCCGTCCGGGGTTGGCTCCAGGGGCTTGCTGAACGGCACGTCGAGGTGGACGGGGCCCGCCGGCGGGCCGATAGCGGCGTCGACTGCCCGACCGACGGTCACCCGCAGCGAACGCAACCGGCGGGCCTCGGGGGCTGGCTCGGGCAGGGTGCGCTCGTATCGCGGCGCGCTCGCGAACACGCCGGATTGCTTCGTTGTCTGGTTGGCGCCGCTATCGAGCAACTCGGGCGGCCGATCGGCGGTCAAAACGACCAGCGGCACCCGGCCCTCGTCGGCCTCCATCACGGCGGGATGGCAGTTCGCGACCGCCGTCCCCGAGGTCGTCACGACGGCCGTCGGCCGCCCGGTCGCGCGCCCGTGACCCACGGCCAGGTACGCGGCCGACCGCTCGTCCGGGTGGACCAGCGTCTCGATGTCGTCGTGGTCGGCGAACGCGACCACCAGCGGTGTGGATCGACTCCCGGGCGCGATCACGGCCCGCTCGATGCCGGCCGCGGCGCACTCCTCGACGATCGTCTCGGCCCACAGCGCAGTCCGGTTGGGCGGGGTCATCTAAACAGGTCGAGCATCGGCCGGTACTTCAATTCCGTCTCCGACCACTCGGCGTCGGGATCGCTGTCGGCGACGATGCCCGCCCCGGCGAAACACCGGGCGCGATCCTCGCGAACGAGCGCCGACCGGATCGCGACCGCGAACGAGCCATCGCCGCGGGCGTCGAACCATCCGACCGGTGCGGCATACCAGCCCCGGTCGATCCGCTCGCGGTCGGCGATCCAGTCCAGTGCGCGATCGATGGGCTGGCCACCGACCGCGGGCGTCGGATGGAGCGCGTCGACGACCGTCAGTGCGTGCGTGTCGTCGTCGAGTCTGGCCTCGATCGGTGTTTCGAGGTGCTGAACGCTGGCGAGGCGGCGAAGCCGGCGTGACCCGACCCGAACGCTGGCGGGCAGGGCGTCGAGTTGCTCGCGGATCGCCTCGACGACGATCCCGTGCTCGCGGTCGTCTTTCTCGCTGGCCTGCAGTTCGGCGGCGCGGTCGGCATCGGCGGCCGCGGAAGGGCCCCGCGCTGCCGACCCGGCCAGGGCGGTCGTCCGGACGGTCCGGCCGCGGTGATCGAGCAGGGTTTCGGGCGTCGCGCCGAGGAAGGTTCCGCCGCCCGCCGGCGCGATCGCAAAGCGCGTACAGTCGGGATAGCTCCCGTCGAGGTCGGCGAGCGCGCTGCCCGCGTCGATCGCTCTGTCGAGGTCGGCGACCAGCGACCGGGCGAGGACGACTTTCTGGAGTCGACCCGCATCGATCGCCTCGGTCGCGTGCTCGACCTGCCGCGTCCATTCGGGGCGGTCGGGCCGGCGCCGGACGCTGGCGACCCCCGGTGGCTCGTGGCGCGGTGGCTCCTGGCCCGCGATCGTAGCGCGAAGGCGGTCGAATCGTGTATCGACGCGCGATCGGTCACGACCCCGGACGACGAGCCACGTGTCGCCGTCGATCCGGGCGGCGACGACCGCTGGCAGGACGAACTGCGTCGCCGCGAACGCCGGCCACTCGTCGGTCGCCGACGGCGCGAACGCTCCGCCGCCGTACCATCGCGGCGGTGCGCCGGCCGGGCCCGTCGTGTCGGTGCCACGCGCGGCCGTCGCCCGGCGGCGGACGGTCTCGAAGCGGTCTGGCCCGCTCGCGGTGACGGTGGCGATCGCGCCACCGGCGATTCGCCGGTCGTCGGTCCGGAGCCAGGCCATTCGCGGCCGGTCGAAGTGGTCGAACGCCTGGAGAATCGATCCGTCGGCGATGCACTCGGCCCGCGTCACCAGCGACGAGACGGCCGACTCGCCAACCGAATCCATCGGTCAGGGATAGACTCTCCGGTCGTTTAAGGGCTGGCAAAGCTGTCGCGACCGCTCGGACGGCACCGTTTAAGACGATCGAGGGCGTCGATCCGACGATGGGAGCGGACTCGTGAGCGTCGCACGATCGATCGACTCGGCCCACCAGTTCGCCCGCCTGGTCCAGATCGGTGTCGTGCTCGAAGAACTCGTGGAGACGCGCGCCCAGTCCCAGGCCAGTGTGGCGGACGACCCCGTTCGGGCACACCTGGAGCGTGCCGGGGCGACCGCCGCCGAGCATCGCACTCGCCTGCTCGCGATCCTCGACGCCGTCGCGTCCGACCCGGGGCCCGCCGAAGAGCTTCAGACGCTCGTCCAGCACCAGTACGAAGCCGATCAGGAGTTCGATCACGTGCTCTACGATCACCTCTGTAACGTCGAAACGGCCTACAAGTTCTACGCCGATCTCCTCGCCGCGCTGGAGTCTTCGACCGTCGAATTGCCGGCCGACGAGGGGGCGATCGTCGATCGGATCGCCCACCTCAAGGCCGACGAGCGCCGGGCCGTCGAGGCGACGACCGATCTGCTCGACGAGATCGATACGGGTCCGGTCGAATCGCCGACCGGGGAGGGAGACGCGTGAACACCGCCGATCAGTACCTCCGGGCGATCTATCTCGTCCAGGCGGCCACGGATGGCCCGGCTTCGACCGGAGCGGTCGCCGACCGACTGGACATCAGCCCGGCGAGCGCGAACGAGATGATCGGCAAACTCGAATCCCAGGGCCTGCTCGACCACGAGAAATACGAGGGCGTCACCCTCACCGACGAGGGCATCGAGCGTGCCCGGGACGTGCTCGAAACCTACTGCATCATCGAGCGATTTCTGTACGAGGTCCTCGAGGTCGAGGAGTATCGAGCGGAGGCCCGCCAGCTCGAGGGCGTCATCGACGATCTGGTCGCCGAACGCCTCGATACGATCATCGATCGCGAACCCGAATGCCCGGACTGTTTCGATCCAGAGACCGGTGCCTGCGAGAAACTCCCGACCCGGGAAGCGCCGCCACACCAGTGACGGGTCGACCATCGGCCGAGACCGGTGCCGCCGGGCGTCGA
>JBDGTN010000109.1:0-5334 GCA_042216835.1 Halococcoides sp. | reverse complement strand
TCGACCATCGGCCGAGACCGGTGCCGCCGGGCGTCGACCGACCATCACCAAAGTGCTTAATGCTCCCTCGTCGGCATAGCTACCGCGTTTCGATCGATCCGGTTCGCCACTCGAAACCGTCGAGCCCCGATCGTTCAAACGTTTCGAACATACAACTCGACGAGACTATTCTCCACGGACGATATTTCAATCCTGTCGAGAGGCGGCCCGATCGTGCCCTCGACGGACAGTTTCCGGCCGTTTCTCGAAATCCCTCGCCCCGGCGAGAACGCTTATCCCCTGTGCCGTGGTATCTTCTCGCATGTACGAGCGTATTCTGCTCCCGACCGACGGTTCCGAGGAGATGGACGCGGTGATCGATCACGCCGCCGACCTGGCGGGCGATCACGGCGGGACGATCCACGCGCTGTATGTCGTCGACACGGCGACGATGGGACGGATGCCCGTCGATTCCTCCTGGGACTCGCTGGCGGAGATGCTCCGGGAAGACGGCGAGCGCGCGCTCGATGCGGTCGCGGATCGGGTCGGGGACGTCCCGCTGGAGCGTGACCTCCGGGAGGGTGCGCCGAGTCGGGCGATCGTCGAACATGCCGAGGAGAGCGACGCCGACGCGATCGTGATGGGTACCCACGGCCGGGGCGGTCTGGATCGCCTCCTGCTGGGATCGGTCGCCGAACGGGTCGTCCGGACCGCGCCCGTGCCCGTGATCGTCGTCCCCGTCAGGAACGCGATCGAGGAAACCATCGATCGAGTGGAGTGACTCGCCCGATCGCCCGCGCCGCTTCGATCCATCGTCATCGCCCGATCCCGGGCGGGAGCCGACCACCGCGAGCACCCGCATTTATGGGAATTGGAATCGAATACCGCGAATAGTGCCACCAAATATTATGCCTGAATCACGGAACAGACCGGTGCTTTACCTTGGTCCGGCCGGACGGCTCGGTGGCGGGGCGACTGAATCGGGTTCGAGCGAGTGTCCACATTTCGCCCGGAGCGGTTCGTTCGATCACGTCATTTTCGTCGTGCCGGTCCATGTGTTCGACCGCGTTCGTCGGATCTGGCGGGCCCTTCGGGACGCCGAGGACACACCCGAATCGGGGGCTGCGATCGTGCTCTCCCCGGGTCACGCAACCAGCCCGGAAGAGGAGGGTGGGCTGGATCAGATCGCCGTCGATCCGCACGACCTCACGGGCGTCTCGATCGCTTTCTCGAAGTTTCTCGACGAGTACGACGATCCATCCGACCGTCTCGCGATGGGCTTTCTCGGTCTCGAACACGCGCTGAGCTATCACGAACCCGATCTCGTCTATCGATTTCTCGATTCGATTCTCGCGACGGCGACCCAGCGCGGGTGCGACGCTCACGCCCACATGGATCCCGATGCGATCGACGATCAGGCCCGGAAACTGCTGTCCTCGCTGTTCGCGTCGCCAGCGTCTGACGGTCGATCCGAGTCCCCTGAGTCGGGCGATCGGTCGGCGTCGCCGGCATCGGGCGGGGAGGCGACTCCCCAATCGATTGCCTCGACGTCGGCTCCCCCAGCGCCGGCCCCCTCGGCGGCCGACGAACCGCCCGGGGCGGCCAGCCACTCCGGAAACGTCCCCTTCGATCCCGAGAGCCTCCAGCACACGGCCACAATGAGCGACGACGAGATCGACGACTTCCTCGATAGCCAGGGCCATGGCGTCGTCAGCTTCGACGGCTCGCCGCCGTATGCGATCCCGATGTCGTACGGCTATGACCCCGACGATCGGGTCGCGTATCTCCATCTCTCCGAGTGGGACGGCAACGAGAAGGCCCGCCGATTAGACGAGTCCGATCGCGTCTCGCTCGTGGTGTCGCGCTTCGAGACGCCGAGCGAGTGGTCCAGCGTCGTCGTGGATGGTCACCTTACGGTGGCGGACGACGCGATCGATTTCGATAGAATCTTCCGGGTGTACAACAAGGCCGATGTCACGACGATCGATGTCTTCGGCAAGCCGATCGACGAGATCGACGTCCGGTGGTTCGTTCTCGAACCGATCGAGATGGCCGGCCGACAGAGTTCGATCCCGATCGGTTCCGGATAGGAGATCGCCCACCTGGGGAGGAGACCGATCGGTTCCGGGTGGGAGATCGGCTCGCTCACTCCGGGACGAGTGCTCGCGCACTGGCCGCATCGTCGGGCATCCCGACGCCGGTCTCGATCGACCACGTCTCGCGGTGGCTGACCTCTTCGCCCGGGTCGACGGTCGCGAGCGGCCCCAGCGTCTCGAGTTCGAGGAAGTCCTCGCCGACGTAGACCTCGAATCGCGAGCCAGCGTCGGGATAGGTTGCCGCGGGATCCGGCTCGAACCGCTTGGCGAACGCGACGCCGTCTCGGACGTACGCTCCCCAGCCGTCGTCGCTGGTCACCCCGACCTTGCACTCCGATCCCGGGGCCTGATCGACCATGAGGTGGCCATCGACGCGGGTGAGTCGGTCGTCGCTGGGCTCGGTGTACGGCCAGTAGACGACCGATCGATCGGGGAGTTTCGCCTCCGGGTCGGTGCCCTCCATGGGGAGCACCGCTCGGCCGCCATCGGCACAGACCGACACCGCCCACGGCGCGAACTCGATGGGCCACAGGCCCTCGTTGGTCAGCGTGTGGGTCACCGTGAGGACGGGCCGGTCGGGGGCCATCTCGACGGTGATCGATTTCCGGATCGTGGTGGTCTCCTCGGTCGGGGCCGTGAGGATGACGCCGCGATCGGTCTGTTCGACGGTGAGGGGGTCGTTGTCTGGCTCGTAGGTCCGCGGGATCGATTCCGGGGCGTGCCAGAGGCGATGGCCGCCGTACATCGTCCACTCTGTGCGGTCGGTCGCACCGAGATGGTCGCCCTCGTAGAATAGATTCGACCTGTCGGTCGGGCCGAAGTGGACGATCCGCGGACCGACCGCGGTCGGCGCGACGAGTTCGATCGACCCGTTCGAGACGCGGAGACAGTCCGTCCAGCCGCCGTATTCGATGGTGTCGATGTCGATAGTGGTCATGGGCGAACGATGCCCGTGCGATCGTGCGGCGGGACCATAAGTCCATCCGCCCGGGGTCGATCGCCCCCGCCACCACCCGAGTACGCTCCCGGGGCGTCGGGTGCCGGTGCGGATAGCAAAAGGACTATTCGTTCGCTGATGGATGATCAGATATGCACGCTGTCGTCCTTGCGGGTGGGTACGCCACGCGGCTCTGGCCCCTGACGCGGAACCGCCCGAAGATGCTCCTCCCCGTCGGCGAGACGACGATCATCGATCGGGTGCTCGACGCACTCGAATCGGACGATCGGATCTCGAACGTCTATCTCAGCACCAACGAGCGATTTGCCGACGACTTCAGAGCGCACCTCGCGGACTCGTCGTTCGAGAAACCGCAGCTGTCGGTCGAGGAGACCACCGACGAAGACGAGAAACTCGGCGTCGTGGGCGCGCTCGACCAGCTTGTCCACCGCGAGGATATTGCCGAGGAGGACCTGATCGTCGTCGCGGGGGACAATCTCATCAGCTTCGATCTGAGCGCGTTCATCGATCGGTTCGAGGCGACGGGCGATCCGACGCTCGCGGCCTACGACATCGACTCTCGCGAGGACGCCTCGGCGTACGGCATCGTCGATGTCGAGGACGGGTGTGTCGTCGACTTCGAGGAGAAACCCTCGGAGCCGTCGAGCACGCTCGTCTCGCTCGCGTGTTATGCTTTCCCGGCTGACGCCCCGACCTTCGGCGACTATCTCGCTGGCGACAACAACCCTGACGAACCGGGCTGGTTCATCCAGTGGCTGGTGAATCGAACGACGGTTCAGGCCTTTACCTTCGACGGCGAGTGGTACGACGTGGGCACGCCCGAGAGCTATCTGGAGGCGGTCGCGTGGGCACTCGACGGCGATTCGATCGTTGCCGACTCTGCGGTGGTCGAGGACAGCACGGTCGGACCGAACGTTCACCTCATGCCTGGCGCGGAGGTGTCCGATTCGACGATCGAACACTCCGTCGTCTTCGACGACGCGACCATCGAGGCCTGTGACATCCGCGAGTCGATCGTCGATCGCGAGACCCACGTCCAGAATCTGGATCTCGCGGGCGCGCTCATCGGCGCGCACACCGAGATCAAAAACGGATCCTCACCGTAGTGACCTCCTCCACGGCCTGAAGGCCGTGGCATCCGGCCACCGGATGACGGGCCTGCCGAAGCAGACCGATCCGGTTCCAACCCGCACTCAGAGGGAACCGGCGACACACCGGGAGAACTCTCGTTTATTCCCTCGTGTAGGGCTGTGGCCCGGTCACGCAGGCCCCATCGGAATCCGTGTCATTGCCGTGTGACGAACAGACCGTGTTCGTCACCACCCCTTGTCTGTTGGGGGCCGGCGTCTCACTGATTCCGTCGCAGCCACGCGGGACCGACGGACAGCACTCGCAGCGACGGCCCTGCCGATCGGACTCACCGTCATCGGACTCCCCTGGAACCCAACTCTCCTCAGTGCCGGGATTCATCTTCATCGTGCCCCTTCTGACGATCCCGTTCGCCGTCGGATACACGGCTTCTCGGACGACATGAGCGGTCTTGCCGTCGAAACCCGCGGTGTCGTCCGGCATCGGCGGGCGCTGACTCGACCACACGAGCGGAGTTCCCCGGTGATCCCGTCTGGTCACCGATGCCAGCGTGACATCGAAGGCTCCGCGCGGACCGTCCGCAACCACTCGTCGATGGCCGCTCGATACCCGCTCCTGGGGTCGGCAGGTCTTCGAGGGCGGTGAACTGTGGGGCGATCGCCGGTCAGTCCTGGATCGCGAACGTCATGTCGAGCGTCGCGCCGTCGGCGAGCGCGTCGATCAACGCACGGTCCAGATCCGCCGCGGCGGCGTCGGCCCCAACCGCGACCGTCCGATCGTCGATGTAGTCGCTCGTTCGGACGACCATGCTCCGCTTGCTCGCGAAGGTCAGCTCCGGATCGCCACGGGCGGTGACCCGGTCGGTGTGACCGCCGGCCTGTAGGTCGATCGTGATCGTCGTCCCTGCAGACTGGCAGGCCTCGACCACCGCCGGTGGAAACTCCGCGGGTACCGCGTCGGCCTCGATGCCGACGATGCAGTCGCCCGCCGGGGTGAGGAAATCGTCGCTGGTGACCTCCAGCGTGCTCGCGTGGGCGGCAGTGACGTGCTCGTGACCGCGGGCGTCGATGTCGACGGAAGTCTCGAGGGCCATGCCGGGGTCTCGTCGTCCGTCCCGGGAAAACCCGTCGAATAGCCTGTTGCACGGTTTCGAAATTGACTGGTCGTGTCGCAAAGTCCTCTAGAGTTCAGTAGCAACTGACTCCCGTAAGG